>JAFOXS010000240.1 GCA_017391665.1 Alistipes sp.
GACATCTTTGTTGCCAGCTCGTGAGGCGGAATCCAGTGGGTCAGAAGACGCGCGCAGGGAGGAAAACCACTACCCTGGAAGATGTTGTTCAGCACCAGCAGCACGCCGAACAGCACCACCAACGAGTGGGGTGCAACACCCAGCTCCACACCCAGGATAGCGGGGCTGAAGCCGAAGGCGAAGCTTGCAGCCACGCACAACAGCAGTCCGATGGACATATGCCAACGGCCATTCATGCGGTCGGCCAAAAGACCGTTTAAGAAGCGTGAAAGACCATAGATAAGTCCCACGATGGTCATTATGATACCGAAGCTGGTGTTCGAGATTCCATACTCGGCCGCAAGGCCGGGGATGGCGAATGAAAAATTCTTACGCACGAAGTAGAAAAGTGCGTAGCCCAACATCGTGGCGATGATGGTGCGATACTGCCAATACTGGAATTTTTTGGCTTGTTCTGCAGTCATAGTGTTTGGGATTTTTGTTGTTTCTACAAAGATAATTTTTTTTCGGGGCAAAACAAAAAAAATGTGCCGACCTTAGCCGACACATCTCTGTTACGTTCGATATTTATTGTTTAAGCCATTGCCAAAGCTCCTTATACGAAGGCTTCTTGCCATGCATGAATATACCCACGCGATATATCTTGCCGGCGGCCCATGCCATGCCCACAACCGATATGTAGAGCAGGATGAGCGATAGTACGATCTGCCATGTGGGGATGCCGAATGGTATGCGGGCCATCATCACCACGGGCGAGGTGAGCGGAATAACCGAACCCCAGAATGCCAGCGACGAGTTGGGGTCGTTGAACACCGACATGGCCAGAATCAGCGCCAGGATAATGGGCATCGTGATGGGTGTCTGCAGCTGGCTGGCATCCTGTATCGAGTCCACGCTCGAGCCCACGGCGGCAAACATGGCCGAGTAGAAGAGGAAGCCTCCCACAAGGAACAGAAGCAACCATACGAACATCATCACAAGCTGCGGAATGTCGGTAGCCATCGACAGCGCCGAGAGCATATCGGCATCCATGTCGGCCTCCAGAGCAGTCATCTGGCCGGCCTCTATAGCCTCCATGGTCTGCATCACGTCGGTAGGCATGAGTGCGGGCAGCACCGTAGCACCCAGACCGCATATGAGCACACCCCATATTGCAACCTGTGTTACGGCCACTGAGGCTATACCCAGAATCTTACCCATCATCAGCTGGAAGGGGCTAACGCTCGATACCAATACATCCAGCACGCGGCTGCCCTTCTCCTCGATTACCGAGGTCATCACCATCGAACCGTAGATGATAAGGAACATATAGAGCATCATGCCCAGCACCAGACCGAGCAGGTAGGCCACCATCGACGAAGTAGCCTCCTCGTCCTCGCCCTCCGCAGAGAGGTCGTTGCGGTAGGTGGACATCGATACCGATGTCTGCAGGTTGTTCATTATATCCTCCAGTCCCTCAATGTTATACATCTTCAGTCGCTCGCTCTCTACCACATCCTCAATCTGTGCAGCGATAGACTCCTCGAGTGTGAGCGAAGAGGATGAGTTGGTGTAGAGCCTTACCTGCGAGGGTGTTGCCACCACGTCGCGGCCAATCCACAGCACACCGAATACCTCCTCGTTGGCGCGAGCCTCGTCGAGCGAACCTGCGAAGGGGGTAAACACCACCTCGTCGTTGCTCTCAAGCTTCTGAGCCACTGCGCCGCTCTCGTCGATTACGAGCAGCGTCTTCTGATCGCCCGTGGCGAAGAGCATCATCAGCGATGGTGCCGCCATCAGACCCAGCATGAGCAGGGGCATAAGGATGGTGGTGATGATAAATGACTTCTTGCGTACGCGCTCGTTGAATTCGCGCGCTATAATTATGCCTATCTTCTTCATAGTCTCTTCTCAATTTGTTTTTACAGGGTTCCCTCTACGGCGCGGATAAATATGTCGTTCATGCTCGGTATCACCTCGCGGAACGAGCGAAGCTCCACCGCCTCGTTGGCTACCGTTATGCTGTCGCGTACCGACGCCGTATCCTTGATGCGTATGCGTGAGCAGGTGTAGGGCGAGTCGGCCACGGCACTCGAGCTGAGCATCTCGGCCACGGGCTGCATGGCCTGCTCAAAGGTGTCAGCCTGGCCGCTGTATGTCACCTCAAATACATTCTCGCCAAAGCGACGGCGCACCTCTTCGACCGAACCCGAGAGGATGTTGCGTGACTTGTTGATCAGGGTGATGTGGTCGCATATCTCCTCCACGCTCGACATGTTGTGAGTGGAGAAGATGACCGTTGCGCCCTTGTCCCGAAGGCGCAGGATCTCCTGCTTGAGGATGTTGGCATTGATGGGGTCGAAACCCGAGAAGGGCTCATCGAATATGAGCAGCTTGGGCTCATGCAGCACGGTGGTGATAAACTGCACCTTCTGCGCCATGCCCTTCGACAGATCCTCCACCTTGCGGTTCCACCAGCTCTCGATACCCATACGCACGAACCACTCCTTGAGTCGTGCTATGGCCTCGCGACGCGAGAGGCCCTTGAGCTGTGCGAAGAATATAGCCTGCTCGCCAACCTTCATCTTCTTGTACAATCCGCGCTCCTCGGGCAGATAGCCGATCTGGTAGATATCCTGGTCGGTGATCTCGTGGCCATCGAAGATTACGCGGCCTGCATCGGGCAGCGTGATGCGGTTTATTACGCGTATAAGCGTTGTCTTTCCCGCGCCGTTGGGGCCCAGCAATCCATATATCGAGCCACGGGGCACGCTCAGCGACACATCGTCCAGAGCCGTGTGTGCCGAATAACGCTTGGTGATGTTTTCAATTTTCAGCAAATCCATATCGTTTGAAAAATTTTCTGTTTCTATTCTATTAGTCGCAAATCACTCTCGAAAGTTACAAAAAAAGTGAGTTTTTTTGCGAAATGTCCCTCTTTTTTTTGAAACTCCTCACAAATAGGCTAACTTTACACTATTAATTTGCTATGTAAATGAAGAATATTTCACTTTTTACGCTGGGCCTTGCTGCTTCGTTGCTCTCGGCCTGTAATGAAGTAGATGACAGCCGTCCGCGCAGTGTTGTGACCTTCGAGGGCGAGTCGTGGAACGCTCTCTCGGCTGTGGCCTATGGCGAGGCCTACTCGTCGGCTATGGTTGCCGATGGCTATGAGTGGCGCGATGAGGCGTCGTCGCTCTCTTCGCGTGCGCTGGTCGACTACACCTACGGAGCCTATATCCGTGGCGGAATGCTTGTTTCGTCGTACAATTCGGACGATGTAGCCACCTATGGCGACTACTCGAAGGATCTCTATGTATATAACGCCTCTTCGACCTCCACGACGCAGGGCGGTGGAGCCGAGGGCTCGGATAACTTCCTTATCGTTGTGGGCAACTACGACGACTTCTCGAATGGCGACGAGCGTGCCGAGTTCTTCTTTGCCGACGGACGGGAGCGCAAGATTCTCGAGTGTCAGGTCAACTCAACCACCTATTTCCTCAACATTGCCCAGAACGGAAACCCCTTCTCGGCGCCACTTGCCGAGGATGATCGGGTAGTAATCTCGGCTACGGGCTACGACTCGTCGGGCGTGGAGACGGCAACCGTTACGAAGACACTCGCTCGCAAGGGAGAGTACGTCAAGCAGTGGACGCCGTGGGATCTCTCAGCGCTGGGACGCGTCGTGAAGGTGCGCTTCAACATCGAGGGCGGCCCCATGACCGAGTGGGGAATGACCACACCGAAGTATTTTGCCATCGATAATATAGCTATCGAACACTAAAACCTAATCAATATGAAAAAACTTCTTTTCTTTGCTGCCTTGTTTGTAGCATCTACTGCATCAGCACAGTCACATTATCAGGACAACGTCAATGTCGATATGTTGCGTCACCATAACCAGAAGTCACGTCAGCGTCGTGAGATTATTCTCCCCCAGGTCAATGGCTTCACGGTTTATAAGTCGGATCTGCACACTCACTCTATCTTCTCGGATGGTAGCGTGACGCCCGAGTTCCGTGTTGAGGAGGCATGGCTGGAGGGTCTGGATGTGCTGGCTATCACCGAGCATCTGGAGTATCGCCCCTACGAGCAGAAGATGGTTAATTTCCTGAATGATCTTCTTCCCGAGGGTACAAAGGCCACCAACACCAACATCATCGGCACGGGTAAGACCGACAAGGAGGGCATCAAGTCGGATTTGAACTATCCCGTACGTCTGGCTGAGGCTGCTGCCAAGGCCTATGGCCTTACCATCATCCCCGGTATTGAGATTACCCGCACCCCCGAGACCGTCGGTCACTTCAATGCGCTCTTTACCACCGATAACAACATTATCCACGATGAGGATCCCATGCAGGCGTTCCGCAATGCTCACGCGCAGGGTGCGCTGGTGATGAACAACCACCCGGGCTGGCGTCGTCAGAACCTCGATATGTCAGAGCCCGAGAGAAAAGCATATGCGGCCAAACTTATCGACGGTGTTGAGGTTATGAATGGCGGTGAGTTCTATCCCCGTGTTATCGACTACGCTATCGAGCAGGGTGTGTTCATTGCTTCGAATACCGATATTCACGGCTCTTCAGCTGA
>JAFOXS010000194.1 GCA_017391665.1 Alistipes sp.
ACGGATACCTATTTTGAAAATCTGGTGACAGTGGAGACCCCCATGGAACGGCTGAAAGAGTCCGTGCGGCAGGTGGACGAGACCCGGGATCTGCTGCTGGGCATGCTGCGGCAGCTTCAGAGCCGCCTGGAGGAGGTCCGCCACCGGCAGGTGACTGAGCAGGAGCAGCTGAATGAGCTGATCCTCAGAACGGAACTGTAACAAAAAAACACGGTGCGAAAGCACCGTGTTTTTTTATTTGGCACTCTGTTCTTTGAGGGGGTCGAAGACCTTCATCAGCAGCCGGGAGTTGAGGTAGGCTGCTGCGGCAAAGTAAAGGGTGAACCACAGGAAACCGATCTTGATAAATGTATAAAGATTCATCAGCATTAACGCCCAGGGAAAACAGTTAATGGCCAGGATGGCCAGACTGCGGGGCAGCTTGGCGATGCTCAGCAGCAGCGCGTTTTTCAGCGTATTGCCCAGTGTATTGCCGAACTGGCTCAGAAGCGGGAATACATAGCCAAGGACCAGCAGCGCATTGATCAGGATCGCCCCAGCATCTTCTCATCAACCAGCATCGCCTCGCCCATCTTGTTAAAGATACCCATTACAGCATCTATCTGCTCCTGTGTAGCACCATCAGCCGACACAAAAGTCATACTCTCGCCGACGCTGATAGCCGTATTGGGAATCACACGAAAGATAGCAGGCTGACACTCGCTCTGCGACACCCAATCGCGCAACGTAGCAAACGAAGTATCAGCGACAACCGACACCAGCATCTTCTGCGGAGAATTAAACGCGCCCAAAATCTGCTTTACCACACCCTCGGCAATCCACGGCTTCACGGCAACAATCACCATATCGGCATCCTCGGCAGCCGAGATATTATCAGTAGTTGTAGCGATTACCTCATAGCGAGATTTCAACGCTTCAAGCTTTCCACAGGAAGGATTTGAGCAGACAATCTCTCCCGCCTTATACTCTTCGCTTGCAGCCAAGCCACAAGCTATTGCGCCGCCCATATTTCCAGCGCCAATTATAGCTATCTTCATTGTAAGTAATTTTTAAGTACAACAAAGTTACAAAAAATAATGCCGCTCGACAAATCAAGCGGCATTACATATATAATATATTAGGTATATTACTTCAACTCAACCAATGCCTTACCCGACATCTCGGCTGGCTGTGGCAAGCCCATAAGCTTCAACACTGTTGGAGCAACGTCTGCCAGGATACCATCCCCTACCTTCGCTACGCGGTCAGAAACCACTACGATTGGCACAGGGTTCAATGAGTGAGCTGTATTTGGTGAGCCATCCTCGTTCACTGCGTTGTCAGCGTTACCGTGGTCAGCAATCATCACAACCTCGTAGCCGTTAGCCTTTGCTGTCTCAACAACCTCCGCCACACACTCATCAACAGCCTTCACAGCCTTCTCGATAGCCTCGTAGATACCTGTGTGACCAACCATATCGCCATTAGCGAAGTTCAGGCAGATGAAGTCAAACTTCTGCGAGCCCAAAGCCTCCACCAACTTATCCTTAACCTCGTATGCGCTCATCTCTGGCTGGAGGTCATAAGTTGCAACCTTTGGAGATGCAACCAAGATACGAGACTCATTCTCGAACTCTGTCTCACGACCACCATTGAGGAAGAATGTAACGTGAGCATACTTCTCGGTCTCGGCAATACGCAACTGGCTCAAGCCCAAAGATGACACATACTCACCGATGGTATTACGAACATTCTCCTTATCG
>JAFOXS010000227.1 GCA_017391665.1 Alistipes sp.
CAAATACGTTGGCTATGGCAATCATCCACAACAGGTGATTCTTAAAGACGTAATCGACAAACAAGCGACGGAACGGGATGGTTGTCTCCTCGCCTGCGGCAGCCTTGCGGCTGGTATAGTCGTTGCGATACTCCTCAATAGGGGGCAAACCGCATGACTCGGGCGTATCGCGCAGAGTCCACCAACAGAAGGCAGCAAAGAGAATGGCTACCACCGAGGGGAAGATGAAGGCAGCACGCCAGCTCTCCGTAATACCCATCGAGGCAAAGACCACAACGCCAGCCGAAACTAACAGACCGAGTGTACCACCACCCACATTGTGCGAGCAGTTCCATATCGACATCTTGAAACTACGCTCATTCTGCGAGAACCAGTGCGCCATGATACGTCCGCACGGAGGCCATCCCATACCCGAGAGCCAACCTACGGCCAGCATGAAGGCAAAGAGAATACCACCATTGACAGCGATGGATGCAGAGTAGGGAATAAGTCCCACGGCGGCCATCACCGAAGATGCGATGATAAGTCCTATAACCAGGAACTTGCGGGCATCAGAGTGGTCCGAAAGACTACCCATGATGAACTTACTGAAGGCATAGGCGATAGGGATACCAGCCATGGCGAAGCCGGCAGTCTCCTTATCGAGCAGACCATCCTCAATCATGCCGGGAGCGGCAAGCGAGAGGTTCTTGCGAACCAGATAGTAGGCCGCATAACCGAAGAATGCACCTAAAAAGACCTTCAATCGCATACGGCGGTACTCACCGTCAATCTTATCTGCTGCCATACGGGGCTTGGCGGCAGGAGGAGCAAAAAATTCAAACATTTTTTCGAGTTTAAGTATTACATGAGGGTAGTCCAAAGCGGGATACAAACCTCAACCATTGTAACAAAGTTACTATTATTTCGTTTTATTCACAACTTTTTTCGTTTTTTTACTATCTTTACACCAAACAAAACTTTCGAAAAATGAATATTACGGAACGCCACGAATTCATAGCCCGCGAGGTGGAGGCCAAGGGCCAGGTGAGTGTAACGGAGCTGAGCGTTATGCTCAACGTGTCGGAGGTAACCATCCGCAAGGATCTCACCATCCTCGAGCAGGCTGGCGTGCTATACCGCGCACACGGCAAGGCTATTAAAATCAGCCCCTACATCAACGACCGCGACGTCAACATCAAGGAGCATCAGTATCCCGCCGAGAAAACGGCCATCGCCAAGTGTGCCGTGCGTCTGATCGAACCCAACGACTCGATCATCATCGCATCGGGTACGACGGTGCAGTATCTGGCTCGCGAGATTCAGCCCGACGACAATGGTCACCTGACCGTAATCACCTCGGCACTTAATGTGGCAACCACCCTCTCGAAGAACCGTAATATCGAGGTCATACAACTCGGTGGCATCGTGCGTGGTTCATCTCTTTCGACCATCGGTTGCGATGCGGAACGTCAGCTGGAAAACTATACGGGAAGTAAGCTATTCATTGGCGTGGACGGCATCGATCCCGAGCATGGTCTTTCGACCACTAACCTGCTGGAGGCCAACCTAAACCGTGTAATGATAGGTGCTACGGAGAAGGTCATCGTGCTGTGCGACTCATCGAAGTTCGGCCGCCGTGGTTTCAGCCGCATATGCTCTATCGAGGATGTGGATCAGATCATCACCGACAGCGGCATACCCCGTCACATGCTCGAAGCTCTCTCGGCCCGAGGCATAGAAGTTACCATTGTCGAGGCATAATTTATCGCCTGCGAGCAACTATAGTTGGCAAAAAATTACTACCTTTGCGCTATTATGAGCGAATTTATTGTATCAGCACGAAAATACCGCCCTGCCACATTCCAATCGGTAGTGGGTCAGCAGAGTATCACCTCAACGCTTAAGAATGCTATTGAGCGTGGTCAGTTGGCACATGCTTACCTCTTCTGCGGTCCCCGCGGAGTGGGCAAGACAACGTGTGCCCGCATCTTTGCCAAGGCCATCAACTGCCTCAGCCCCGTAGGCTCGGAGGCGTGCAACGAGTGCGAGTCGTGCCGTGCTTTCAACGAGGGTCGCTCGATGAACATCCACGAG
>JAFOXS010000110.1 GCA_017391665.1 Alistipes sp.
ACTCATCATAGGTCTTGGCAACGGACATATGTTCCCTGCCTTTCAGACGATGTTTATCAACCTTGCGGAGAACTCGCAACGCGGAACGGCAAACTCGACACTTTTGGTTTCGTGGGATATAGGCATTGGTCTGGGTACACTTGTCGGCGGCATCGTAGCCGAGCACGTGGGTTACTCGGCAGCCTTCTGGACTGCATGGGGCGTGAATGTAGCGGGTGTTGCGATATATAACCTGTTTGTGAGAAGACATTTTCTTGCCAACAAGTTGCGTTAGCAGAGAACGTGAATTTCAAATTCTATATAAAAAGGAGATTATGAGCAACTGGAAAACAGAGGCCGTCATAGTGGCTTTAGGCCTGGCAGCATTGGGAGCACAAATCGAAGCTGGCATCAACGATTTCGTAGCCAAAGATCGTGTGGTAACGGTCAAGGGATTGGCCGAGATGGAGATTGCGGCCGACAAGGTGACATGGCCGCTTATGTACAAGGAGGTGGGCAACGACCTCTCAGCGCTATACAATAAGATCAGCACTACGAATAAGACTATTGTCGATTTTTTGAAGCAGAAAGGCATCACCGAGGAGGAGATCAGTATCAATGCGCCCGAGATCATCGACATGCAGGCCGAGCGATATGTCGGCGAGAATAAGGACTACCGCTACAATGTAACGGAGGTCATCACCGTCACATCCAGCAAGGTCGATCTGGTGCGCAGTCTTATCAGCGAGCAGGGCGAACTGCTGAAGCAAGGCATTGCCATCACGGGTGGGGATTACCGCTACAACATCCAGTACGACTATACCAGTCTGAATGAGATCAAGCCTCAGATGATCGAGGAGGCCACCAAGAATGCCCGCGAGGCTGCCCAGAAGTTTGCCAAGGACTCGGACAGCGAACTGGGCAAGATCAAACGCGCCACGCAGGGTCAGTTCAGCATCGACAACCGAGATGCCAACACCCCCTACATCAAGCGCATCAGAGTGGTGACAACGATTGAATACTCTCTGGAGGACTAAACCCCATAGCCTATGGGCAAAAAGTTTAAGCCGCCCGTGCATCAAAAAAAAGCAGCCCCAACTCGGGACTGCCTTTTTTCTATATCTCCACGCCCATCTCCTCGAAGCGGGCAGCGGCATTAAGGAAATGTGCCGTAATCCAGAATACGGTCCAGCTCTCGGAGTATCCGCCACGCAACTTATAGACATTGCTCATATCGCCGTGCTGTGCGAAGTTGGTCTGCTGCAGCTGCTCGCCCTGCGAGCCGTAGGCATCGGTGAGCTGATAGCAGGTGCGATACATAACCTTCGCCAAACGACACAGGCGCTCATCGCCCAGATGCTTACCCATCTTATAGACCTCGGGAGCAAACAACACTCCATATACGTCGATATGCTGATTCTGCGCCGACACTACGGTCCAACCCGTAGTCTTGAAGCCAAAGTCGGCCAGACGACCTGCAGGCAGAGGTATATCCCACACCACAACGTAGCTCAGGCAGACATCCATCGCATGCTTTGCCCACTCAAGATATTTCGCATCCTTGAAGCGCTCGTACATCTCCAGAAAACCCTGGAACGCAGCCCACGAACCCTCCTTATCCTCGCACGTTGCATCGAGCGTACCACCCCAGTAGCAGCCGTTCATCTTCAGATGGCGGTCGGCAAAGAGCTGCGCAGCCTTCTCAGCAGCTGCACGATAGGTGTTGTTCTTGAACAGGCGCGAAGCAATCGCCAGCGGCGCAATATAGAAGCCCTCGGCCGTAGAGAGTGGCGACCACTCGTCGCTAAGGATGCGCTTACTCACCACATCCGACGCCTCACGCAGGAACTGCTCCCACTTCCGTGTGTCGTACTTCTTGCTCTTGCGGGCAGTTTCGATAGCCTTGGCGAAGTTATACATAGCCTGACCGCACGACACGGGATCGCCCTGACTGAACTCCTTGCCGTTGTAGCGCACGGGGAAGAGGCCGCGCTCTCGGTCAATCGGATAGGTCGTCAGAAAATCCATCGAACGCTGCACCATCTGTGGGATAGCATCGTCGTCAAGACGCTCCGAGAGAACCTGCAGTGCATAACCGGGCGAATCGGCCTGACCGCACCACCCCATCACAAGCTCCTTGCGCAACGAGTTGTCGTACATATTAAAGCCTACAGCCTCGCCACCCAGATCAATCCAGCGGCTCTTGGCGAAGTTATATTTTCCACGCACGATCTCGTCGAACGTCGCAAAACGGTCGGCATCGTAGGGCTTATGCATATCGAGCGACGTGTAAATCGGACGCTGGAAGCCTGTACCCTCACCCTCAATGGGATAGAGTTCGATGTAGAAGGTCTTCTCGATGATGCGACCCGGCTCCAGGTTGATATATGTGTCGCCATAGCGCATAGGCTTGCGCTGCAAGGCCTTAGCCACGCTATGCTTACCATTATAACC
>JAFOXS010000291.1 GCA_017391665.1 Alistipes sp.
ATACTTCTCTACGGTGGTGAAAGAGGCATAATGGTTGTCCTGCTGCTTCTCAGGATCGCCATGACGATGGATGCTGACATAGGTGTGGTAGTTCCCTGTTGTGCTGGCACGGAACTTTTCCTTATAGAATGCCATCACCATCTCATTGCCATCTTCTCCTGCGGGAGTGTAGTCCCAATTGAACAACAGGTTGCCACTGCCTTCAAGGTCAGACCAATGGGCACGAGTCTGATTCTCAACGCCCACACCGCCGTCAAAGGTGAGGCGGTAGCCTGTGGTAGGCTGCTCGGGAGTGCCGGGCTTACTATCGTCGTCGTTGCAAGAGGAAAATCCCGCAACAGCCGCCACGCATAATAAAGTCTTTATCAGTTTCCTCATAATCGTCTTCGGTTTAATTATTGTCGTAGCCAAATTCCGTATCATCGCTATCCGGAGCACTACCGCTCGTGGCAAAACCCGCCTCTACCTCGATCTCCATCTGCTCCAGCTCGGGAGCCTCATACTGTTTCTTCATCATATCGTTTATTGTTATTGGTTACTAAATATTTACAAAAATACAAAAAAATCTGTTAAGTAGGTTTTCAAATCGTAAAAAACGACCCAAACAGACAAAAAAAAGAGGAGACCAAAGGTCTCCTCTGCGGTGCGAAGCTGCACCCTGCTTTATTTAACGGCGTTAACTACTGCCTCGAATGCCTTCGGCTCGTTCATCGCCAGGTCGGCCAGAACCTTACGGTTCAGGGCGATACCCTTCTGGTTGAGCTTACCGATAAACTGCGAGTACGTCATACCGTAAGCGCGAACACCTGCGTTGATACGGGTGATCCACAACGAACGGAACGTACGCTTCTTGAGCTGGCGGTGTGCATAAGCATACTGCAGACCCTTCTCGACCGTATTTTTCGCAACGGTCCAAACGTTTCCCCTTGAACCAAAGTTACCCTTGGCAAGTTTCAAAACCTTTTTTCTGTGTGCGCGTGACGCAACAGCATTTACTGAACGTGGCATATTAAAAAAGTTTTAGTAGAGCTCACAGCGACGCGGTTCTCCCGCATTCTTTGGGGCTGTTCCGCTCCCGATTAAAAATTGTTTTGCGGTTAAAATTCGGTTGCCCGAAGCTATTTATTTAACCAGCAAGTTCTTGATTTTGGCCTCATCAGCCGCAGAAACGGTGCTCGAATAGCAGAGGTTACGCTTCTGTTTCGTCGTCTTTTTGGTCAGGATGTGACTGTGATAAGCGTGCTTGCGCTTGATCTTTCCCGTGCCGGTGAAGGTAAAACGCTTCTTCGCCGCGGCATTAGTTTTCATTTTCGGCATTGTTGTAAATAGTTAATTAGTTAAACATAGCCCGCAAAAGTACACAAAATTTCGCAAACCGCAATCTTTTTTCCGCTTTTTTCACTATCTTGCGGTATGAAAACCTTACATCTACTTCTATTTATGTCATTTTTAGCTTCCCTGTTCGGCTGTGGCAAGCAGCCCCAATACCCCACCGACACCATCACCACCCGCGATGGCAACACCCTCACGTTCCACTTCTACGCCCACGCCTCGCTCGCCATCGAGTATGGCGGACGCTGGATCTATGTCGATCCGGTGAAGGAGCACGCTGACTACGCAAGTCTGCCGAAGGCCGATGTGGTGCTTGTCACGCACCACCACTACGACCACCTCGACAGTGCTGCAGTCGATGAGATTACGACGCGCAGTTCGGAGATCGTCTGCGACCGCACCTCGGCCGAGGCTTTCGAGATGAATTGCCACGCGATGCGTCCGGGGAGTGTCGCTTACCCCATCGAGGGGCTCAAGGTGGAGGCCGTAGCGGCCTACAACACTTCGGAGGGACACACGCAGTTCCACCCCAAGGAGCGTGAGGATTGTGGCTACATCCTTACCCTCGGTGGTACACGCATCTACATCGCAGGCGATACGGAGCCGACACCGGAGATGAAGGCCCTGAAGGAGATCGACGTAGCTTTCCTTCCTGTCAATCAACCCTATACGATGACCGTCGATCAGGCCGCCGAGGCTATCGAGGCCATCCGTCCCTCGATCTTCTACCCCTATCACTACGGCCAGGTGGAGGAGAAGACCGACCTCGACGCCCTCAAGGCAAAGCTCGAAGGGATGACCGAGGTGAGAATTTTCCCAATGGAGTAAAGTTGAAAGTTG
>JAFOXS010000290.1 GCA_017391665.1 Alistipes sp.
GCCTTACCTCTTATATAGACCCCAAGATTGGAACGGGTGACCACGGACACGTTTTTGTGGGTGCCAATGTTCCCTTCGGTATGGTGCAGGTGGGTCCGACGAGTATTCCGCAGGAGTGGGACTGGTGCTCGGGCTACCACGCCAGCGACTCCACGCTGATCGGCTTCTCGCATACACACCTCTCGGGTACGGGTATTGGCGATCTGTTCGATGTCACCGTTATGCCCGTTGTGGGCGATGTTACCTACTCACGTGGTGATGGCGTAAACCCCACCAGCGGTATGTGGTCATTCGCTGATCGTTCGAAGGAGGTGGCTCGTCCGGGCTACTACTCGGTGCCCGTTGTGCGTTACGGTGTCGTGGCAGAGATGAGTGCCACATCGCGTGTGGGATACCACCGCTACACCTTCCCTGCAAGTCAGGAGGCGGCGCTGGTCATCGACCTGAAGAATGGCGGCTGCTGGGATAGCGTCACTGAGAGCCATATGGAGGTCGTGGGCGATAACCGCATCGAGGGCTACCGCTACTCATCGGGCTGGGCCAACGACCAGAAGGTCTATTTCGTGGCCGAGTTCTCGAAGCCGTTCCAGAGTTTTGATATTCACAACACCCACTACGGCCGTGCTGCATTTACCACCTCGGCCGACGAGCAGATCCTGCTCAAGGTGGCTATCTCGCCCGTAAGCATTGAGGGAGCGCGTGCCAATATGGCCGCCGAGATGCCCTCATGGCCCAAGCTGGAGGATGTTGTAGCCAATGCCGAGCAACTCTGGGAGGCAGAGATGCAGAAGGCTCAGATCGTGAGCGAGGATGAGAGCGTAAAGAGCATATTCTACACTGCTCTCTACCATACGATGGTTGCTCCGTCGGAGTTCTGCGATGTGGATGGAAAGTATCGTGGAGCCGATGGCGAGGTACACGCCAACCCCGGTCACACGACCTACACAACCTACTCATTGTGGGACACCTATCGTGCTGCTATGCCCCTCTACTCGATCATGCAGCCCGAACGAATGAACGGCATCATCAACTCTATGCTCAACATCTTCGACGAGCAGGGACGTCTGCCCGTATGGCATCTGTGGGGCAACGAGACCGACTGCATGGTGGGCAATCCGGGTGTTATCTCCGTAGCCGACGCAGTGGTTAAGGGCGACTCGGGCATTGATGCCGAGCGTGCCTACAAGGCTATCTACTCGACCTCTATGAACGAGGGCCGTGGCAATGGTCTGCGCATGCAATACGGCTTTATCCCCTACGACAAGACCGAGAACAAGTCGGTAGCCTTCGACATGGAGTTTGCCATTGCCGATGCCGCTGCCGCCGCTGCCGCCCGCACGGTAGGCAAAATGGAGGATGCCCGCTACTTCGAAGAGCGCAGCCACTCATATCGCCATTACTTCGACTCTTCAACAGGCTTCATTCGTCCCCGCAACAGCGAAGGAGGCTGGCGCACACCCTTCGACCCCTTCTTCTCGGATCACACCTTCGACGACTACTGCGAGGGCAACGCATGGCAATACACCTGGCTTGTGCCTCACGATGTTGAAGGATTGGCTGCCTGCTACGGAGGACGTGAGCAGATGATCGAGAAACTCGACTCATTGTTCACGGTCAGCTCGGAGATTACAGGCGAGAACGCATCGTCGGATATCTCAGGACTTATCGGTCAATATGCCCACGGCAACGAGCCCAGCCACCACACCCTATATATATACTCTATGCTTGGCCAGCCGTGGAAGTGCGCCGACAAGGTGCGTGAGGTGCTCTCGACACTCTACTTCGATGGCGAGGCTGGTTTGTCGGGCAACGAGGATGTAGGACAGATGTCGGCGTGGTATGTTATGTCGGCTCTGGGCTTCTATCAGGCTGAGCCCGCATCGGCTCGCTACTGGTTTGGCTCGCCCATCGTAGCAGAGGCTACGCTCAAGGTCAAGGGCGGAGAGATGCATATCATAGCAGAGAACAACTCTGCGGAGAATAAGTACATACAGCGCGTATGGCTCAACGGCAAGGAGTATCGTCAGCCGTGGATTTCGCACTCTGACCTTACCGCAGGCGGCGAACTTCGCTTCGAGATGGGCTCTGAGCCTACGCTATGGTACTAAATTAAGACAGAAGAAAGAACTCCGTGACAAAATCGCGGAGTTTTTTTTGTTATATGCCATATATTTTTTGCACACCGCACCAATGGAAAATATATTTTTCTTAAATTTGTAGTACTGAAAAACTATCCCCAATGAAAAGAAGCGACTTTTTACGACTTTGCGGCGGAGTATTCCTCGCATCGCAACTCCCCGACAAACTATATGCACAACTATCAGAACCTATCACTGGTCCCACCTCGCTCAAGGAGGTTCGCAAGCTGACAATCAACGTTGGCGCAACGGCACCTTTTCGAGTGCTACACCTCTCGGACACTCACCTCACACGTGTTGATGGCCGCGACAATGAGCGCAAGCATACCCTTGCTGCACGCCGCCAGAGTGCCTTTCCCTGGGCTGAGCACTACTTCGATGCTGCGGTGCGCTATGCCCGCGAGCGCAACCTGATGATTATGCATACGGGCGATCTGCAGGATTTCGTGAGCGAGGCCAACCTCGACTTCATCTCCTCGCAGCTCATCGTGGGCGACTGGTACACCTCGGCGGGCAACCACGAGTTCTCGCAATATGTGGGCGAGGCGAAGGAGGATGCCGCCTACAAGGCGCAGAGTTACGACAAGGTGCAGGAGGTCTTCCCCAACGATCTCACTGTTGCTTCGCGCGTAATCAACGGAGTGAACTTCGTGGCTATCGACAACGTCTATTA
The DNA here is from genome assembly GCA_017391665.1 of Alistipes sp. Classification (GTDB taxonomy): domain Bacteria; phylum Bacteroidota; class Bacteroidia; order Bacteroidales; family Rikenellaceae; genus Alistipes. The sequence goes on from JAFOXS010000290.1 coordinate 2,812, forward strand.
TTATGTAACCAAGGAGCAGCACGCAGCCGTAAAACGGGAGTTTGAGAAGGGTTTGCCAGTGGTGCTATTGTGCCATATTCCCCTCTACACGCCCAAGCACTGCCTCGACACGCTCATCCGTCAGAAGGGTCGCACAAGTTATATGATGGCCACACCTCCCAAGATTATCGAGGATTTCCGTCGTGACCCCTCAAGCGCTGCCGAGGAGCCCTACCGCAGCCGTGCCGTGTCACACGACATCGATCAGCCCACGTTTGAGTTCCACTCTTGGCTCAAGGAGCAGCCGCAGTTGAAGGCTATCCTGTGCGGTCATATGCACGAATTCTACGAAGAGCAGTTCTCCCCCACGGCCAAGCAATACACCGTTGGTGCCAACTACTTCGGTTTGGCACATGAGATTGAGTTTATTTAATTTAATACAGCAAAACAATGCAACCTAAAACCATACTACTATCCCTTCTCTCGCTGCTCGCCGTGGCTTGTACCGAACCTACGGTGCCCAACGGAGCAGTTGAACAGGAGAGCACATCTACGCGCCTAAAGGCTATCGACCGCATGGCCGAGAAGATGAAGCGCAAGGTACTCAATTCGAAGAGCGAGGTCGAGCCTACGGGCACGATTTATTATGTGTCGGCCGATGGCGACGACCAGAACGATGGTCTCTCGCCCAAGAGCCCTATCCGCACGCTGGAGAAGATGAACTCGCTGGAGCTGCAGCCTGAGGATGGCGTGATGTTTCGTCGTGGCGATGTGTGGCGTGGTAGAATATATACCAAGAAAGGTGTAACCTACTCGGCATACGGACGTGGCGAGAAACCCCGCATCTATGGCTCGCCGTACGATGCTGCTCAGGTCGGCAAGTGGGTTGAGACCACAACGCCCAACGTATATATGTTCTCCGAGGATCTGCCCGATGATGTGGGTACGCTGGTCTTTAATTCGGGCGAGCAGGTGGCACGCAAGATCACGCAGCGCATACAGCCCGATGGCTCAACGACAAATCTCCTGACGGGCGAGCCGTTCAATAGTGGCTTGGATCTGGATACTGATCTGGATTTCTTCCACGACTATCAGGAGTCGAAACGCCTCTACCTATGCTCTATGGAGGGTAGCCCTGCGGAGCGATTTTCATCTATTGAGCTTCTCACCCACGGCACCGTGGTGCAGACTACGGACAACGTGCACATAGATAACCTATGCGTGATGTATGGAGGCTCACACGGCATTGGCGGCAGCACAACCGAGGGGTTGACCGTTACAAACTGTGTCATTGGCTGGATCGGTGGCTCTATCCTCTCACCAGCACCCAAGACGGGTGGCCGTCCGTCACGCTATGGCAATGGAGTGGAGATATATGGCGGATGCGGTAAGTATATTGTGGATAATTGCTATATCTACCAGATCTACGATGCCGGCATCACCAACCAGAATCAGGAGAATATCAGCGACGCATCGCGTTCGATGCACAACGTGGCCTTCACTAATAACCTTATCGAGCACTGCGAGATGTCGATCGAGTACTACCTCGGCGCACAGTATAAGCCCACTGAGGGGTATATGCGAAATGTGCTCTACGAGGGCA
>JAFOXS010000019.1 GCA_017391665.1 Alistipes sp.
GATTTTCAGATGAAAAATATTGTAGTCATAGGCAGCAGCAATACCGACATGGTTGTCAAGACATCGCACCTGCCCACAGGAGGTGAGACTGTTCTGGGAGGCGATTTCTTCATGAACGCCGGAGGCAAGGGGGCCAATCAAGCCGTTGCGGCGGCACGCTATGGCAATCGGGTGATCTTTGTTGCAAAGACAGGAGATGATCTGTTCGGAGAGCAGGTACGCCAATCGATGAAGCAGGATGGCATCGTAACGGACTATGTATTTGTAGATAAAGAGCATCCCTCTGGCGTCGCACTAATTACCATAGACAAGGATGCCGAAAACTGCATCGTAGTGGCATCGGGAGCCAATATGTATCTCTCGCCTGCAGACATAGATGTGGCTGCGCAGGAGATTCGCTCGGCTGATGTCGTACTGATGCAGTTGGAGTGTCATCCCGATACGGTGAGCTATGCCGCACACATGGCAGCCCAGGCAGGTGTACCCGTTATTCTGAACCCTGCGCCAGCACCCAGCGAGCCACACAGCGCCTCGCTAATGCAGAATCTATATCTCATAACGCCCAACCGCAGTGAGGCAACGCGCCTGTCGGGCATTGACGTAACCGACCTGGAAAGTGCCCAGCGAGCAGCAAAGGCCATACACGAAATGGGTCCACGCAATGTGATTATTACACTCGGTAGCCAGGGCTCACTCATCTACGACGGCAAGATGTTTATGCGCATCGAAGCAACCAAGGTTCAGGCTGTAGATACCACTGCTGCGGGCGACACTTACAACGGTGTACTGGCGAGCGTCATAGCTGAAGGCCGTAGTCTGATTGAGGCGGCACATGAAGCCAGCATAGCCGCAGCGATAAGCGTAACGCGCCTTGGAGCACAGCCTGCGGCGCCCAGACGAGAGGAGATTGAGCAGATGAAAAAACGGGAATAATCAATTAACAGGCCTGCCACCAAGATATTGGCAGGCTTTTTTCTTCGAAAACATCCCCAAATCAGCATTTTTTACTACCTTTACGGCAATATTGTCTTTCCATACGGAAATACTTACTAACGAATAACGTAAATATGAGAAGTTTTACACTTACCATTTTGGCTATTCTGTGCGCCACAACGCTTTTTGCACAAAGCTCGCCCGCAGTCAAGGGTCGAGTGGTGGATGCTGTAACGGGCAAAGCCATAGAGTATGCCGATGTGATTATCACCGACGCGCAGAATAACACCATAGCCTCAGCATGGGTGCGTGATGGCGTATTCTCGATTGACCGCGTGCGTGACGGAGAGTATGTGCTTACTGTTATGCTTGTTGGCTATCAGCCTTTTATGAGCGATCCCATCGCTTTTGGCAACGGCAAGAGTATTGATATGGGAACCATATCGCTTGCCATGGCCGAGACTGGTCTTGAGGAGGTAGTCGTTACGGGCGAGAAGAGCAAGATCATATATAAGCTTGACCGCCAGACCATCAGCGGTTCATCAACACTCGCTGCATCGGGCGGTACAGCAGCCGACGTGCTGCGCACATCACCTTCGATTCGTGTCGATGCCGACGGTGGCGTATCATTCCGCGGCAGTTCGGGCTTCCTCGTATATGTCGACGGCAAGGAGAGCCCCCTATCGCTTCAGCAGATTCCCGCATCAAACATTGCCGATATTGAGATCATCACAACGCCTTCGGCTCGCTACAAGACCGAGGGTGATGCTGGTATTATCAACATCATCACCAAGCGCCTCACAACCGACGGCTTCAGCGGCTCGTTCAATGCCGCAGGTAGCACCATAGGCACATGGAATGCAGACGTTCTACTCAACTACCGCAAGGGCGCAAGCCGCTGGTATATCGGCGGTGCAGGTTCGGAGATTCGCGGTAACAGTGATTTCGACCAGACAAAGATCATCACCGTTGATGGCGATGAGACAAAATCGGTAGCCGACGGTACTCGTATGAGTATCAATGCATCATACATTGGTCGTGCAGGCTGGGAGTTGGACAAGAACAATCATAAGCTGCTGGTTGAGTTCCAGGCAGGAGTGCTGAAGACCACACGAGGTGGCAATATGCTCTATGACGATTACCGCAAGTTGAACGGCGCTACGGAGTACGAGGTCAACAGCTACAACAGCAAGGACCGCTACGAGCTGGAGCGCCATCTCACACAGATATCAACCGACTACGTATGGAAACTCAACGAGCGCGGCGACAACTTCTCTATCGTGGGTCGTCTGCGCTACGATGGCTACTCACTGGAGTATACCGAGAGTAACATGTTTGACTTCAGCGGTGTACGCCACGAGGGCACACGAGGCTATGAGAAGGAGCACCACTGGGATTTCGACGGCACAGCCAACTACAACATCAACTACCGCGAAAACGGCAAGCTGGATATTGGTTACCAGTACACCTCATATAGCGAGCATGGCGACTACACCTTCCGTGAGTGGGACAACAACAAGCAGGCCTTCTTCAATCGTGACGACCTCTACGCCCCATTCTTCTATCGTCGTCAGATTCATTCGGCATATGCAATGCTGACCGACCAGTTTGGCCCCGTAGCCGTTGAGGCGGGTGTTCGTGCTGACCACACCATCGACCATATGGATATCGAGGTTCAGAACCCCAACAACCGCTACCGCTACATCAAGCGCACGGAACTCTTCCCCTCGGCTCACATTTCGTATGCAGCCCCGGGTAACAATGTAATCTCGGCAGGCTACTCATATCGCACAAGCCGTCCAGGTATATGGCAGTTGGAGCCCTATATCACCTACGAGGACTACTATACGATGAAGACGGGTAACCCCGACATCAATCCCGAGTACATCCACTCAGCAGAGATCGGCTACCGCAAGACCATCGCCGAGGAGCACACAATCTCATTCACTGGTTACTACCGCCACCGTAAGGGTGTGCGTGAGACTATCCGTGTGGCACATAAGCCCGGCGTAACGCTCGACTCGCTGATCAATGCAGGTAACGACCGCACATGGGGTATCGAGATGAATGCCCACGTGAAGGCGACACGCTGGTGGAGCATGACCATCAATGCCAGCCTGTTTGACTATATGTTCACTGCCGACTACGAGGGCTGTACCTCTGCGGCAAACACCGGTTACACGGCTATGATGATGAACAACTTCACGCTGGGTAAGACCACACGTCTGCAGTTCGATGCCAACGTCGTAGGTCCTACCGTGCTTACACAGGGTCGCGAGGATGCATACAGCTACTTCGACCTGGCTTTGCGCCAGCAACTATTCAAGAACAAGGTATCGGCCTCGCTTGTCTTCCACGACGTGTTCCGCACGGCACGATACAATAACTACCGTATATCGCCCACGCTGCACTCGACAACGCACGTACGACCGCGATATCCGAATATAATGCTCTCGCTGAGCTATGCCTTCAACTCAAAGACCAAGGAACACGGTGGAGGAAAGGTATCTACTGGCGCAGCGTTTGAGGGTAAGGACTTCTAAAAGCAATATAATGAAAGTAACGTTTCGTATCGAATACTTCACAACTGACGTGCTGCACATTCGCTTTGGGCGAGGTGCAGCACTTGCTATGCATAGTGCCGGCAACGGACAATGGCTCTTGTCGCTTGACCTTACGACGGGTGATACATATCGGTACGAAGTACATAGTGCCTCAGGCGAGATCGTCCGCTCGGAGGCTCATGAGCGTACTATCGAGCCTACGACCTCGAATGTGGAGATCTTTGATCGATGGTTCGACAGCATAGGTAGCGAGCCCTTCTACTCTACGCTATTTACCGAGAGTGTATTTCGCAGAGAGAATCCTGCAAAGAGTCCTAAGTGCGAGAGTGGAGAGATTCTGCTTGAAGTTGAAGCTCCGCAGGTGCGTAGCACCGAGCTGGTGGCTATCGTCGGTGCACACCCCTCGCTTGGCTCATGGGACACTACACAGGCTCGCATACTAAGCGATGCCCAGGCACCACTATGGCGCTGCACGATACCATATCAGGCAATGGGAAGCGAGTATAAATTCATCATTGTTGACAAGGATACTCACTCACTTAAATACTTTGAGGCGGGAGAGAATCGTCTGCTGCCCACACCACAAGAAGATTGTGCCATTGTGCGAGGGCTGCGCTTTCGCGACAGCCGCGAGAAGTGGCGCGGAGCAGGTGTTGCCATACCAGTATTCTCGCTACGCAGCGCAAAGGGTTGGGGTTGCGGCGAGTTCCTCGACCTGAAAGCCATAGCCGACTGGGCCTCAGCCGTAGGCATGTCCATAATTCAGGTGCTGCCCGTAAACGATACTACATCGAGTGGCACATGGCGAGATTCATATCCATATAACGCCATATCATCCTTCGCCCTGCATCCCATATACATCTCGCCTCGCGAGGTCGTAAAGGCGTGTAGCCGCTATGCCACACCAGCCCTGCGCAAACAGATGCGAGATGTATTGGAAAAACACTCTGCACAGGGTGCAAAGCTCAACGCCCTGAGTGCCGTGGATTATGAGGCAACAACCAGATTAAAGGAGAGATTTCTTCGCAAGATATATGCGCTGTGTGGTGATCAGATATTGGCATCGCGCAGTTTCGAGCGATTCTTCAAGCAGAGCCGTGAGTGGCTCCTGCCATATGCTGTATTCTGCACACTGCGTGAAAAGTTCTCTTCCGAGAAGAGCTGCTGGGGCGCATTGGAGCAGTACGATATGCAGCATGCCGAGGCCTTTGCCCAAAAGGAGGCTAAACGTGTAGGATACTACTACTTTGTGCAGTATCTGCTCGACAAGCAGCTGACAGAGGTCCGCGACTACGCCCATAAGATAGGCATAACGCTCAAGGGCGACATCCCCATTGGCGTTGCTCCGACGAGTGTGGATGTATGGTGTGCACCACACCTATTCAACCTATCGGTATCTGCCGGTGCCCCACCCGATGCCTTTGCCGAGGATGGACAGAATTGGGGATTCCCTACATATAATTGGGCTCGTATGCGCGAGGATGGCTACGCATGGTGGTGTGCCCGACTACGCAAGATGGCTCGCTACTTCGACGCCTACCGCATAGATCATATTCTCGGATTCTTCCGCATATGGGAGGTGCCACGCACTGAGCGCAGTGCTATACTTGGCTATTTCAACCCCTCAAAACCATACAGCGAGGAGGAGATCGCCTATTTCGGATTCTGCTTTGATGCTGAAAAGCAGACAACAAACAAAGAGAATCCCAAAGACGTACTCTTCATTCGTTACCCCTATGAAGAGGGCTATATGCCTCGCATCGAAGGCTACAAGACTATGATGTATAAGCAGCTCGACAAAGAGCAGCAGCAGGCCTACATGCGCTTGCATGAGGATTTCTTCTACCACCGTCACAACGATTTCTGGCGTGAGAATGCCATGCGCCGCCTGCCCGCACTGATGCAGGCAACCCGAATGCTCACATGTGGTGAGGATCTGGGAATGATTCCCGCATGTGTGCCCGATGTGATGGCACAGGAGCATATCCTCTCGCTCGAAATAGAGCGTATGCCCAAGCAGATGGGACTCGCCTTTGGCAACACACACCACTACCCTTACCTCTCCGTGGCGGCCACATCTACCCACGATATGTCTACAATTCGCGGATGGTGGCGCGATGATAAGACTCTGACACAGCGTTACTGGAGCGAAGTACTTCACCGCGAAGGTCTCGCCGAAAAGGAGTGCTCGGGCAATACGGCTGCGCAGATTATCGAACGGGAGATGCTGTCAGGGTCGATATTTGCCATATTGCCCCTGCAGGATTGGCTCGCCATAGATGAGCGTCTGCGTCTTGCGGACCCCGATGCCGAGCGTATCAACATCCCGGCCGACCCGAACCACTATTGGCGTTATCGCATGCACCTCACACTTGAGCAGTTGATATCAGAGGATGAATTTAACGAGCAAGTACGCTCCCTGGTAGCTCTGCGATAAAGCATAGACAAAAAAATCCCGCCTCAAAAGACGGGATTTTTTATTTAGCATCACACGTTTTACTGTGCCAAAGCTGCAGCAGCCTCCTTTGCGGGAGTAGCATAGGGCTCAGCTGTAACCTTCTTGAAAGCCTCGATAGCCTTAGCCTTATTCTCCTTAGCATTGTAAGAAGAACCAAGGTTGAAGTAAACGGCGCTCTGATCGGCGGGATCAGTCTGCAATGCAGCAGCAGCCTCACCAATCTCGATAACCTTATCGTAGTCCTTCTTCAGGAAGTAAGCCTGTACCAAACCTTCTGCTTCAAAGCCTCGTCAGCGATAGACTCTGCCATAGCGATGATGCCGTCAAAGTCGTTAGCCTGCTGCAATGTAGCAATCTTATTGTTAGTGTACTGGTTGATCTTAGCCTTAGCCTGTGCGATAGCGGCATCGTTCTTCTGACCTGCGGGAAGAGCAGCAATCTCAGTGCAAACCTTTACGCCCTCAGCATACTTATCCATCTTGAAGTAGCTCTCAGCGAGGTTCAACGCTGCGCTATTGTTGGTGTTATCAGCCTCGTAAGCCTTTGCGAAGAGCTCAGCAGCCTTAGCGAAATCACCACCATTGAAGGGAGCAGCAGCCTGTGCTGAGTAAACCATACCCTTCATACGCTTTGCGTTATTAACGGCAGCAACTACCTTGTAGGTTGTACCTGTAGCCATAGCCTTATCCAAAGCGGCAACAGCCTCATCATACTTTGCTGACTGTGCAGCAGCATCAGTAAGCTTCTGTGCTGCAGATGCTGCATTCTGACCTACGCGGAAGTATGCGATAGGAAGATTCTTCTTTGCGCTATTTACCTGCTCAAGAACAGCCTCATCCTCTGAAGCAGAACCATCAGCAATAACCTTCTCCAGCAACTCTGCTGCCTTTGCATAATTCTTTGCACCGAGAGCATCGTTTGCCTCTTGTGCTACTGTGAGTACATCAGACTGCGCAAATGCGGCTGTGAAACCGAACAACGCAACTGCCAACAAAACAATTTTTCTCATAATTAAATAGTGTTTTTTGTATTAATAATATATTAAAATTTACTCGTCAATTATTTGAAGCCTGCCTTCAACGAAATACAAAGATAAAAAAATTTTTCTTTTTGCAAGAATTTTTATTGATCTATATGAACTAAATATTCAACTACGCCTATCGCAACGTCTTAAAAAAGTCCTTCATCAGGGCTTCGCACTCCTGCTGCATAACACCTTTTTCAACTACGGTTTTAGGGTGAAAGATACGTCCCTGGAGGGTTGTAAAGCCACGTTTGGGGTCATCAGCACCATATACCACGCGACCGATCTGACTCCACGCCAATGCACCCGCACACATTATACAAGGCTCCACCGTAACATATATCGTGCAATCTTTCAGATACTTACCCCCAAGTGTCGAGGCGGCAGCGGTAATACACTGCATCTCAGCATGAGCCGTAGCATCGCACAATGTCTCCACCAGATTATGGCCGCGACCAATGACCTGATCGCCACACACGATAACAGCTCCAATTGGCACCTCCTGCTCCTTTAACGCCTTGTGAGCCTCGTTTATTGCCATCTGCATAAACTTTTTATCCTGCTGACCTGAATTTTTCTCTTTTTCCATAAACGATTGCGAATTTAATAATTTCACCAGGAAAAAGCAAATATGGTGTAAAATATCCATTTTTTCGTATATTTGCGTGATAATAAAGCTAATTATAATAAAACAGATACAATTATGTACAGAAGTCATACATGTGGTGAGCTCAGAATCGACCATGTAGGTCAGAGCGTAACACTGGCCGGATGGGTACAGAAGGTTCGTAACCTTGGTGCAATGACCTTTATCGATCTGCGCGATCGTTACGGCCTGACACAGATCGTTGTGGAGGAGAATTCTCCCGCAGCAACACGCGAGGCGGCAGCTGAACTCGGTCGTGAGTTCGTATTGCAGGTTACCGGCACGGTAATTGAGCGTTCATCGAAGAACCCCAAAATGCCCACGGGCGAGATTGAAGTGGCAGCCACCGAGATCAAGATCCTGAACAAGGCACAGACACCTCCCTTTACCATTGAGGAGAACTCGGACGGTGGCGATGACCTTCGCATGAAGTATCGTTATCTGGATCTTCGCCGTCCCCCCTTGCAGCGCAACATGGAGTTGCGTCACCGCATGGCACACGCTATCCGCACATTCCTCGACGGAGAGGGATTCCTTGAGATTGAGACTCCTTATCTGGTTGGTTCTACACCCGAGGGAGCACGCGATTTCGTTGTGCCCAGCCGCATGAACCCCAATCAGTTCTATGCTCTGCCCCAGTCCCCCCAGACGCTAAAGCAGCTGCTGATGGTAGCTGGTTACGATCGCTACTTCCAGATCGTACGTTGCTTCCGCGACGAGGACCTGCGTGCCGATCGTCAGCCTGAGTTTACACAGATCGACTGCGAGATGTCATTCGTTGAGCAGGAGGATGTACTGGAGATCTTCGAGCGTTGGGCAAAGTATATGTTCAAGGATGTGATGAACGTAGAGTTCTCGGAGCCCTTCCAGCGTATGCCCTGGATTGAGGCCATGGAGAAGTATGGTTCTGACAAGCCCGATTTGCGCTTTGGTATGGAGTTCCACGATATCACCGACCTGGCTCACGGCCACTCATTCCCCGTATTTGACGATGCGGAGTATGTTGTAGGTTTCGCTGCTACGGGTTGCGCAGGCTATACACGTAAGCAGATTGACGCCCTGACCGAGTACGTTAAGCGTCCGCAGGTTGGTGCCAAGGGTCTGGTATGGATCCGCAAGGATGAGCAGGGCAACCTCAAGTCTTCTGTCGATAAATTCTACTCGCAGGAGGATCTGCAGGCTATGGCCGAGCGTATGGGTGCACAGAATGGCGATTTGATGCTCGTACTCTGCGGCAAGAAGTTCAAGGCCCTCACACAGCTCTGCGCACTGCGTCTGCATGTTGCCGAGTTGTTGGGCTTGCGTGATCCCAAGAAGTTCGCTCCGCTGTGGGTTGTTGACTTCCCCATGTTCGAGTGGGATGACGAAACCGAGCGCTACTACGCTATGCACCACCCCTTCACCTCTCCCAAGCCCGAGGATGTACCCTACCTTGAGAGCGATCCGGGTCGTGTGCGTGCCAACGCCTATGACTTCGTATGTAACGGCACAGAGATCGGTGGTGGTTCAATCCGTATCCACGACGCTCAGTTGCAGGCTCTTATCTTCAAGATCCTGGGCTTTACGCCCGAGAAGGCACAGGAGCAGTTTGGCTTCCTGATGAACGCCTTTAAGTTCGGTGCACCTCCTCACGGTGGCTTGGCATTCGGTTTCGACCGTTTGTGCTCATTGTTCGGTGGCTCGGAGTCTATCCGCGACTTTATTGCATTCCCCAAGAACAACGCTGGCCGCGATGTGATGCTGGATGCTCCCTCGACTATCGATCAGGCACAGCTCGATGAGTTGTACATCTCGCTCGTTAAGCCCGAATAACGAGATATAATTATAGATGCGAAAAGGCGACCCCAAAGGTCGCCTTTTCTATTAAACTCAATTTCACATTAATTCAAAAAATCCCTAATCCTAAAATCTATTCGGCTATAAAGTCTATATCTTGTCGAAAGCATCCTTGCCTGCGCCACACAACGGGCACGCCCAATCCTCGGGCAGAGACTCAAAAGCTGTTCCGGGCTCAATACCATTCTCGGGATCTCCAATTGCGGGATCATATACCCATCCGCAGGGGTTGCATACATACTTATCCATAATCGTTATTATTTTGTTTGTTTATAAATATTTCCTTTTTCCTATTACAAAAGTAATACAGATTTGCAGGAAAAAACTTAAAAAACAATCAAAAGAATTTACTGTTATATAAGTATAAGTTATACAAAAAAGACTGCCCAACCTTTTGCGGTTAAGCAGTCCTTATATAGGATGTGCGACCTGTGCTCTTAAACCAGGCCTGAGAAGCCCATAAACGCCATTGCAAGGATTGCAGCAGTGATGAGCGCAATAGGGTTACCCTTCAATGCTGCGGGGACACCATCCAGCTCCAGACGCTCGCGGATACCGGCAAAGAGCACCAGCGCCATAGCAAAACCTACGGCCGTAGCCACCGAGAAGGTGAAGCTCTGCAAGAGGTTATACTCCTTCTGAATCATCAGAATAGCCACACCCAACACAGCGCAGTTAGTGGTAATCAGAGGAAGGAAGATACCCAGTGCCTGATAAAGCGAGGGAGAGACCTTCTTCAGGATAATCTCCACCATCTGCACCAGAGCGGCAATTACGAGGATAAATACGATGGTCTGCATATACTCGATCTGGAAAGGCACAAGGATAAACTCCTGGATAGACCAAGCCACAATCGATGACAACGCCATTACGAATGTTACGGCAGCACCCATACCAATCGATGTATCAACTTTTGACGATACGCCCAGGAAGGGGCAGATACCGAGGAACTGTGCGAATACTACGTTGTTTACGAAAATCGCACCGATGATAATTGCAAAATATGAGATTTCCATAACTATTTCTTAGCAAATTTGTTAAACAAAACCATCATGTAGCCAAGCACAAAGAATGCACCCGGAGCCAGGACGAATACCAAAGGCATATAGTCGGCAATACCCAACGAGAGGCCAAAGATTGCACCGCTACCCAGAATCTCGCGCACAGCACCGATCAGAGTCAGGGCGATAGTAAAGCCCAAACCGATACCTACACCATCCAGGATAGAGTCCAGCGCACCATTCTTCGATGCGAATGCCTCAGCACGACCCAGAATGATACAGTTCACCACGATCAAGGGGATGAACACACCAAGGCTTGCATAGAGCGAGGGAACATATGCCTGCATAAGCATCTGGATGATGGTCACGAACGATGCGATAACCACAATGAATGCGGGAATACGCACCTTATCGGGAATGAAGTTCTTAATGAGCGAGATAACAAAGTTTGACATAATAAGCACGGCCATAGTAGCCACACCCATACCCAGACCGTTGATAGCCGAGGTTGTTGTTCCCAGCGTGGGACACATACCCAGAACCAACACAAATGTGGGGTTATTCTTCAATATACCGTTAAGTACGATCTGCATCTTATTCATTCTGACCTCCTTTCTGAGCTGTTGCGCCCGATACGCCATCGGCTGACTCCTGATAGCCACAAGCTACCTTATATGCCTCGTAAGCACGAGCCACAGCCTCATAGTATGCACGTGATGAGATGGTGGCTGCAGTCAATGCATCCAACTCACCGCCATCCTTCTTTACCTTAAAATCTACCTCCCATGAGTTCTTGTTCTGGATGCTGCCAAGCAACACGTTGCCCTCCTCGGTCATCTTCGTTCCCAGACCGGGAGTCTCAGCCTGCTGCAGAACATTCACGTTGAGAATCTTGCCATCAGCACCAAAACCTACCATAAGACGAATAGCACCGCCAAAACCGTTCTTGGTCATAGACTCAACGGCGTAACCGACAGTCTCCGAGCCCTTGGTTGCGGTGTAGACTACGATTGTCATGTCGTCGATAGTCTGCTCGCTAATATCGGTCTTATCAAACTCGGGCAATACATTTGCCACAGCAGCAGTCGTTGCAGCAGCATTTGCCTCGGCGATTGCATCAGCCGTAATCATATTCACTGCACCCACACCAGCCGAAGCGATAAGGGTAACGGTGAACAGGACGGCAACCATATTAAAAAGTGTACTCTTCATATCTCTGCCCTCCTATTTTTTAGCTGTTATCACACCGAAGCGACGAGGCTTCACATATTTATTAATAAGCGGCGTAACGGCATTCATCAGCAGGATTGCGAACGACATACCCTCGGGGTAAGCACCCCACAGACGGATAATCATCGTAATCACACCGATGCCGACACCATAGATCAACATACCCTTCGGAGTCATGGGCGAAGTGACATAATCCGTAGCCATGAAGATAGCACCCAGCATAGCACCACCAGCCATGAGGTGGAACGCGGGCAGAGCATAGAGCTCAGCACCACCACCCTGCATCAGAGCAACGATGAAGGCGAAGGCCGCCATTGAGCCCAGCACAGCAACGGGGATGTGCCATGTGATAACACGACGCCACAACATATAAAGACCACCGGCAAGAAGTGCCGCAGCCGAGAGCTCACCCATAGAACCTCCGGTGAAGCCACCGAACATAGAACCGAGGTTGGCATCAACAACCGACAAGGCGCCAGACTTAACGGCAGCCAGGGGAGTTGCACCAGAGAATGTATCGACGATACCGCCTACAACGGGCTCAATCTCGGGGAATGAGGTCATCTGCACGGGATAAGCAATCAGAAGGAACACACGACCCACGAGAGCGGGATTAAAGGGGTTGTGACCCAAACCGCCGAAGGTCATCTTCGCAACACCGATAGCTACAACGGCACCAATGACGATAATCCACCAGGGAATATTAGCAGGCAGGTTAAATGCGAGCAAGAGACCCGTAACCACTGCCGAGAGATTTCCAAGAGTCGAAGCACCTTTGATAAGGTATTTCTGAATCAGGAACTCTACCAAAACGCAACTTACTACGGCAATAGCCGTAACGTAGAGCACACTCAAACCATACACCAGAGCCGATACCACCAAAGCAGGCATCAGAGCCACGATCACATCGCGCATCAACGACTGCGTTGAGAGCGGGCTGTGCATGTGAGGCGCAGTTGCAATAATAAATTTATTTGCCATATCTCTCTTCTTTTATTTTCGTTACTTTTTAGCGGCAGCCGCAGCAGCACGCGCACGGATAATACCCATCACAGTCTGCTTACCCAGACGAACATAATCCAGGAGGGCAATACCTGCGGGGCAAGTGTACTGGCAGCAACCACACTCGATACAATCGGGTATGCGCTCCGTCTCCATCTCATCCCACATCTGCTTTGCCGCCAGACGCTGCAGCAGATAGGGCTCAAGACCCATAGGACAAGCGGCTACACACTTGGCACACTTGATACACTCGCTCGTGGGAACACGACGAACCTCCTCGCCACTGAATACCGTAATACCCGAGCAACCCTTCGTAACGGGCGAGTCAACGTTAACCATGGCGCGACCCATCATAGGGCCACCATTTACAACCTTCACATCACCCTCAGGAAGACCTCCGGCCATCTCCAACAACTGCGAGATGGGAGTACCCATACGAGTGAGCAGGTTGCAAGGATTCTTTACATCCTTACCCGTAACTGTTACCACACGCTCAATCAGGGGCTTGTTCTTCTGCACAGCCTCATACACCGCAAGTGCCGTCGAAGCGTTGCATACCACAGCACCTACGTGGATAGGAAGAGCAGGAGGAGGTGGCACCTCGCGGCCTGTTACGGCAGCGATGAGTTGCTTCTCACCACCCTGGGGATACTGAACCTTCAGGGGCTCAACCTCGATGGCAAACTTTTTCTCCTTGATTATACCAGTCAAAGATGCGATAGCATCGGGCTTATTATTCTCAACACCGATAATAGCCTTCTCCACGCCCAGAGCCTTATTCAGTATCTCAACACCTACCAGCAACTCCTCGCCACGCTCGAGCATGGTGCGGTGGTCAGATGTAAGATAAGGCTCACACTCAACGCCGTTGATAATCAAGAACTCAGCCTTGCAACCATTGGGAATTGAGAGCTTTACATGAGTGGGGAACGTTGCACCACCCATACCTACGATACCTGCATCCTTGATCTTTGCGATGATGGCTGCTGAATCCAGCTCGCACTCGCGCTTTACCTCCGCCGTGCGGTCAATCTCAGGTATCCACTCATCACCCTCGCGCTTGATGGTGATCATCATCTGACGCAGACCCTGTGCATTGGGCTGAAGATCTACGGCAGTAACCGTACCCGAGATGGGTGAGTGGATATTTGCCGACATGAAACCCGTAGCCTCTGCGATGAGCTGACCGGTAAGAACCTTATCACCCTTGGCAACCTTTGCAGTTGCAGGGGCACCGATGTGCTGTCCGAGCGGAATATTTACGACATCGGGGAGTGCCAAAGTCTCAATGGCCTTATTGCAGCTCCATTTTTTATTATCCGACGGATGAACTCCGCCTATAGGAAATGTCTTCATAGTATAATTTATTTCTGCTCGTTTACACTCTCATTCTTCTCTGCGGGCTTTGCCTCGGTCGTTGCAGCGGGCTTGGCAGCGGGAGCCTTAGGCTCCTTGGGCAGGGGATCCATGCCCTTCAACACGATAGCACCCGTAGGACACTCGTTGACACACTTGCGGCACAACTTACACTTCTGCGAATCGATATAAGCCACACCGTTCTCAACTGTAATGGCACCGAAAGCACAAACCTTGGCGCACTTGCCACAACCGATACAGCCAGCCTTGCAGGCCTTCATCGTTACGGCACCCTTGTCCTTGGATACGCAACTTACATACACTGCGCGGTTCTTGGGCCACTTCTTGCGAAGCTCGATAATACCCTTGGGGCACGCCTTGACGCAAGCACCGCAGGCTGTACACTTATCTGCATCAACCTCGGCAATACCTGTCTCGGGGTTCACCTTGATAGCATCGAACTGACACGCATCGACGCAGTCTCCATAACCCAGACAGCCATAGGCACAAGCCGTCTCACCAACATAGAATGCAGCGGCCATCGAGCACTTCTTCGTGCCGTTGTACTCGTTGGTACGAGGACGCTTGCTACATACGCCACCGCAACGCACTGTCGCTACGGTAGGTTCCTTCTCGGGCGCTACCTTACCCAGGTAAGTCGCCATCTTCTTCATGCACTCGGCTCCGCCGACGGGGCAGAAAAGTGCAGAGATGTCCTCACGTGTAACCATAGCCTCGGCCATAGCACGACAACCGGCAAATCCGCAACCACCACAGTTGGCACCCGGGAGCATCTTCTCAACCTCATCGATACGGGGATCCTCCTCCACCTTGAACTTCTGTGCTACGAAGTAAAGGATAACGGCTGCAAGGATACCCAACACGCAGAGGGTCAGAATTGTTGAAAATAATACCGTCATTTTGTTTGTTTAATTATTATGAATTTTATTTTGTTCTTAATCTTATCTCGCAACATATAGAGCACAACGTACCACAAGGCCACACCCACCAAGGCTGACAAAGCGGCCATGCCCTCACTTGCGCCCATAAGGATTGCTCCTACAAGCACTGCAGCTAAAACTAAAAAAGGCACCACATAGGCCAAAACGACCGACGTGGAACCCATATCTCTCTGCATTAGAGCCACCTCTACACTATCTCCCACCTGAAAGTCTGTTGCCGCAGCAGTCTCTACCTCAACGACTTTATCCGTCTTTTCTGATGCTCCGCACACTCCCTTGGCATGGCAGGCACTGCATGCGCTATTAACAGTCATTCGCACAAAGACACTATGACCATCAATACGCACAACTTCACCGCAATGCTTCACCGCTGCCATAACAGAATGATTTTAATAGCCGTACTTATTTACCAACGGGAATAGACACTCATGTCGGAACGAACGGGTCGAAAGACGCAACACGGGAGGATACTGATAACGTTTCTTGACGTTGGTCATCACCATCGAGTGAATCTTCTCCACTACCTCGGCATCGAATCCGGCATTGACAATCTCCTCACGATGCTGTCCCTCCTCAATCATACGATAGAGAATAGCATCCACAACCTCGTAAGGAGGCAGGATGTCGCTATCCTTCTGATTGGGACGAAGCTCCGATGAGGGCTCTTTCTTCAGTATAATCTCGGGAATAACATTATCGAAACGGCTGTTGATATAGCGAGCCAAATCATAGATCTCACTCTTATAGAGGTCACCCGTGACGCTGAACGCACCCGCAGTATCGCCATAGAGCGTACACCAGCCAATTGCATTCTCACTCTTGTTCGAAGAGTTCAGCAGCACATAACCATCCTTGTTCTGCAACGCCATCAGCAGCACAGTGCGGATACGCGACTGAATATTCTCCTCGGTAGCATCGAAGTCGGTACCTCCAGTTACGGGCTTCAGTGTATCGATGATAGCCGTATAAGCCTCCGTAATAGGCAACACGCTATAATCTATACCCAAATTCTCGGCCAGAGCCTTTGCATCCTCAACCGACTCATCAGGCGAGAAGTGCGAGGGCATCATAAGTCCCTTGACATTCTCCTTGCCCAGTGCGCCTACTGCAAGACAAGCAACAACCGAAGAGTCTATACCGCCCGACAAACCTACGCAAGCCTTCTTGTATCCATTCTTCTGGAAGTAGTCACGCAAACCCAGGCAAGCAGCCTGCTATACCAGGCGGACACGATCGTTGTATGTAGTGTAAGGCACCTTGATAGGATTATGCTCGGCAAGGGTATCGAAGATTACAAAA
>JAFOXS010000312.1 GCA_017391665.1 Alistipes sp.
ACGATTTATGCATGATTATTAGCAAAGAAAATAGTATCTAATTGATATACAAACGATTGAATAATTCGTGATTTGTTTTTGAAAAATCTCGCAAACTACTGAATATCAACTTGTTACAGCAACCTATTTGCCGATGCAGAAGTGTGAAAAGATATTTTGCAGGATATCTTCTGATGAGATTTCGCCGGTGATGGAGCCGAGGTGATGCAGGGCGAGGCGTATATCCTCGCTCATGAGGTCGGTCGGGATATTATTCTGTAGTGCGTTGAGAGCCGCCGTGAGAGCCTCCTGCGCCTGGCATAGTGCCTCATGGTGGCGACGATTGGAGATAATCACCTCGCCGTTGTATGCTCCCGTTGCATCGGCCGATGCCTGAAGTGCCTTAATCAGAGTGTCCACACCCTCGCCCGTGCGAGCTGACAGGCGGATGGTGGGGTAGGGCGATGCGCTTGCCTTGCACGAAGCGGATGTTGCGAGGTCTATCTTTGTTATGATACGAAAGGTCTGCTGCGTTGAGGATGGCACATAGCCAATCAGATCATCTTCCATCAGAGAATGCTCATCGTCAGTGAGCCATAGTATTATGCGTGCCTTGCTAAGTGCCTCTGCAGTGCGCTCAATGCCCATCTGCTCCAGTTTGTCAGCCGTTGTGTGCAGACCTGCGGTGTCGATCAGGCGGTATATCACGCCGCCTATGTTAACCGTAACCTCCACCGTGTCGCGTGTCGTGCCGGCTACATCCGACACCATCGCACGATCTTCGCCCGCCAGACGGTTCAATAGCGTGCTCTTGCCAACGTTTGGACGTCCGACTATTGCCACCTGTACACCCTCCTTCAGTGCGTTACCCAGCGCGAACGAATGTGCAAGGTGCTCCACCTTCGCAAGTGTTAGCTCGAGCAGCTCGAGCAGTTGTGTGCGGTCGGCAAATTCGACATCCTCCTCCGAGAAGTCGAGCTCCAGCTCCAGCAGGGATGTTATGTTGAGCAGTTTATCTCTTAGTGATTGCAACTCTTCGGAGTATGCACCTCGCATCTGCGTTGAAGCTATGGCATGCGATGCGTGCGAATCGGCCGCTATCAGGTCGGCCACGGCTTCGGCCTGTGCCAAGTCCATGCGTCCTGCGAGAAAGGCACGTCGGGTAAATTCGCCAGCCTCGGCAAGGCGGGCTCCATGTCTTACGAGAAGCGATATTACACGCTCAACGACGTAGCGTGAACCATGCGTTGAGATCTCGACCGAGTCTTCGCCCGTATATGAGTGTGGGGCACGGAAGAGGGTGAGGATGACATCATCGACAACCTCCTCGCCATCTACGATGCGGCCATAAAGAGCCGATGCCGGGCGGACATCCTGTAATGGGCGACGGCCACGAAACACCTTGTCGCATATCGCTATAGTCTGCCCTCCGCTCAGACGCACGATACATATAGCCCCACCCGTAGGAGTGGCAGCCGCAACAATGGTATCGCTGTCGTTGTAGATCATCTTCTATCGCTTTCGAATCTGCAGGCGCTGGCCAATGCTCAGGCGGTTGGCGCTCTTGAGGTTGTTCCACGTCATGAGCTGCTTGGTCGTAACGCCATAGCGGCGTGCAATGGCACCCAGCGTGTCGCCCTTCTTGACGCGGTATGTGGTTGTGGTCTCGGCTATCTTCTTCTGCACGGCCGTGGGATTCAGATACTCCTTCAGATAGGTCGAATCTTTGGCAAAGATAGAGTCCTGATGTGAGATATACTCCGTGATGCGGTTCGTGGGCAGCACCAGCGTATATTGCTTGTTTGTTGCCGGGATTACGTCGAGCTTATACTGAGGATTCAGCAGCTTCAGCGCATCGGTCGTAACGTCGATGGTCGATGATACCTGCTCCAGATGCAGCAGACGTGTAACCTGAATGGTATCCACGGCGATAGGCATCGGGGGCTCCGAGTAGGTTATGTTGTGTGCCTCGTGATATGCATAGGCATACGACGCTGCGATGAAGGCGGGTACATAGCCTCGCGTCTCGCGCGGCAGATGCCAATATACATCCCAGAACGACTTGGGGTTACCTCCCGTGCGTGCCAGAGCCTTGTTTACATTACCCGGACCGCAGTTATATGCTGCGATGGCGAGGCTCCAGTCGTCGTACATGTTGTACAGGTCTTTCATGTATTTGCAAGCTGCTACGGTCGATTTGGCGGGGTCGAAACGCTCATCCACCATAGAGTTTACCTCCAGACCATATGCACGCGCCGTGACGGGCATAAACTGCCACAGACCACTTGCACCCACACGCGATACGGCGGTAGCCTGCAGGGCCGATTCGATGATGGCCATCGTGCGCAACTCAACGGGCAGACCGGCGTTGAGCAACTCCTGCTCGATCATCGGGAAGTAGTACTGAGCCAGCGAAAGCACACGCTTCATGAGCCCCGAACTGTCGGTGTAACGCTTGATATACGAGCGCACCAACTCGTTGTAGGGTAGGTGTATGGGCGAAACAAGTTTGTTAAGACGCGATGTGTAGAGCGAGTCCAGTGCTGTATCCGATACGAGCGTCTGAGGCTCACATACATACTCCTCAAAGAAGTTCTGGAAGGCGTTGCCTACCTGCTCCACCTTCAACTGCTCGGCAAGCGAATCGGCATGCTCGGGGGTGTAGTTGACGGTAAAGAGGGGCTTGGGCTGATACTTCTCGGCCTCCTGCTTC
>JAFOXS010000261.1 GCA_017391665.1 Alistipes sp.
AATATGTCTCAAAAATATGTGGAAATTTGGGAACCATCAAAAAGCAGCCTGAAAGTGTTAAATTTTAGAATGTATTGATAATTAAAGGTTTATATTTGGTTATTTCTGAATAGTTTTGGTTGTTTAGGGCTTCTAAATACATATTTTGAAATGCCGCATTACCAATGCGGATCACGGTTTCGGGAATTGTAATGCTTGTGATAGTATTGCATCCATTAAAAGCAAGATCTCCAATGATAGTTACTTCTCTATCGAAGGTGATTACTCCCTGCCCATCCTCATAAACATTAGAGACAATGTTCGCTCCAAAGGCGTTAGTCTGAGTGGGTGTTACTACCTCCCCATTAGCAGATGTGTAGTAAATCTTGCTGATCGTATTGGAGGTGTCGGGGTTTATAATCATCCACGCAAATTCACTCCATCCCTCGGCAGAGGTGTATGTATTATAAGTGCCGTCAGGAATATGGATTTTGCAATCCTCGGCTACTCCTTCGAAAGTAGCATAGCGGTCTGCTGTCAGTTCGAGTGTCGGAGGGGTTGTTGGTAAGCAATGGATTGTCGATAAATTGCTTGTAAGGGCAAATGCCGACCAGCCTATCTCGGTAACACCAGCAGGAATGGTTATTGTTGTTATGGCTGTGCCAAGGAAAGCACATCCGCCAATCTTGGTAACCCCATTGGGAATAGTGCAATTAGCAAGCGAAGTGCAATCTTGGAACATTTGGTATGGCAACTCCTTTACTCCGCTTGGAATGTTTATCTTTGTAAGTTTTGCACAGCCGGCAAAAGCACATGACCCGATGTATGTTACACTCTCGGGCAGAGCAATCTCGACTAATGATATACAATGAGTAAATGCCGAATTCTCAATTGCCGTTATGCCCTGAGGCACCTCAAATTTGGTAATGCCAGCAGGGACAACCTTAATAAGGCGGTTGTCAATAATCACACTTCTATTGTCCGATGTTGCATGCTTGCCATAGAACTTCTCCAATTTGAGACAATCGACAAATGCACGGGCACCAATCCAGCTTACATCTGATAGATTGATGCTTGCCAGAGCCGTACAACCCTCAAACGATTGGAAGCCGATCTCCGTGACGCCGCTCGGGAGAGTGATAGTAGATAACGTATTGCGGCCATAGAATGCTTCGTCTCCAATTGTCTGGATATCTGCGTCAAGGGTAATTGTGCCTAACCCATTTTCATAGACGTTAGACACGATGTTTGCGCCTAACTCCTCGGCGTTGGGGATTACTATATTTCCGTTGGTCGAGGTGTAGAAGATCTTGCGGGGAGTGGGTGCTACATCAGGATGCTGCGGGGTCTCGGGCTGCTCGGGAGCAGGATCGCTGTTTATGCCGACATTTACATTTACCTGCTGATCCACAGTGCCATCCGAGATAGTGAATGTAGTTACAAAGTTCTCGCTCTTGATTTTCGAACGGTCGAGTGTGACAACCACTACTTTGGCTGCTTCGGGCTGGATTACACCGCTCTTGTCGGATACGGTAATAGCCTCCTCCTCGATACCGAAGATGGTCCAGTTCAGCTCCGTTGAACCGATATTCTTGATACGCAGAGTCTGCTCGTTTGAGATAGTTCCGAAGTCAATATTCAGAGGCATAATCTCCATTGTTGTCGATAGCTGCTGGCTGGGTGAGCAGTTCACGGTCATTGACGAGGTGTTGCCCTGCGCTGCAATGGTTACAATGCCCGAGGTCTCGGCGGTGAGGTATGCACGGTTGGCCGAGAAAACGATAGTCTGCTTCTTGCCCGCACCAAGTTGTCCTGCAATAGGTGAGGCCTTGAGCCACGTATTCTGACCCAAGTCGAGTGACCATTGTGTGTCGCGAGCACTATCATTAGTGACCGTTACGGCCAATTGTGTTTGCGTTGTGCCGAAATTGAGTGTTAGAGGATCAACATTGAATATCTCTACCACCGCTTTTGGCGTTAGATGGATGTCACATTGTGTGCTCTGGCCGGGTATTATGGTTACCTGACGACTATTTGATTCATAACCCTCTGCCGAAACAGAGATTGAATACTGTTTTGCTTCTAGAGCACGAAATTCGAAGTGACCGTCGCTACCCGATATTGTCGTAGCATTTGTAGGTGAGAGTATCACTTGGGCGTTGCGAACGGGTTCACCGGTTTGTGAATTTGTAACGGTGCCATATACATCTCCAAAGATGGGCACCTCATCCTCGGTACAACCGATGAAGAGTGATGTGGCGCATATAAGCACCCAGAAGAAAAATCGTTTCATTATATGTGTAGATTGGTTATTTCTTCATATAGCCTACGCCACACCTTGGCTCCTATGCGGAGTAAGGGTGGCGTAAGAATAGGGTTGAAAGTTGTCTTAAAAAGTAATTGCAGCAGTCATGACTGGAGCCCCATTCATTGAAACAGATGGCGCAAGCACATAGTTGTTGCCGCGAGCGTCGCGTCGCTTTACCACGATGCGCTCAGCTCCTGGGGCTGCAATAGCATCAATTAAGTTGTATAAATACAATGCGGCGGCGGCACCGATGCAGATATTGCGAGAAGTAGCAAAGTTGTCGCGCTTGGTCTGATAACTGCGAATCATGTTGACATCATACGTCTGTAACATACGTTTGTTGTAGTCAGCACGTTGTCCTTCGGTAAAAACAATACCTGCGGCTAATACAGCTGTACCTCCAAGCATAAGCCCTCCCTTGAGATTTGCACCCTTATGGAATTGGCCCCAGCCAGGAATAATCATTGATCGCCAGAAGCCTCGTGCGCCATACTTGGTTGTGGGGCTAACCTCGTCGAATGATGGAGCCTCTTTTGATATAGACTTGGCATAAAGTTTAGTCAAGTGATATGTCCCAGAGGCATCTCTCTCCCAATATTCGGCTACATCCTTAACATGTAATGTAACTTCGTTGCCTTGTACATGGCTGTTGATTTCGACATTCTCCTGTTGTACGTTCTTAGTCTTGCCATCCTCGAGAACCTGCGAGTCAATAATCTTTGAAGTGTAATCAGTTACAACGACAACTCCATTCTCAAATCCAGAGTTAGCGATAATACCAGCCAATGATTTCTCACGAGCCTCGTCTAGGGAAGAGGCTACAGAAAAGTCCAATTCGTAGTTAAACGAGTTGTTGGTCGGTTTAGGTAATTTGTGTGTCCAATGTGGCTTTATAGAGTGCGATTTTGCCTTTTGCGCATAAGCGCTACCAACTCCTAATAATAAGCATAGGGGTAGTAATAATAATATATATCGTTTCATAATCCTCATTATTTAACGTCGTTAAGTCCGCTTTTTACGAAATCAGAAACCTTATCAGCATAGGATGTTGCGATATCCAGCTCCTTGGCTGCAGCCTCTAACGCTCTTTTGCTGGCAGCTAAAGCTTTGGCCTCATCTACCACAAAGAATGCTCGCATTTCGTATGTGCCATCGCCATTGCGACGGTAGAGGTAGAATGAGGGCTTCATGTCACCATCCAACTCTTTTACGACCAATCTCTCATAGCCAGCTACAAAGTTCTCACGTTGTTCGCTGTTTAAGTCGGTAATATCGGTGTTAATACGTGCTCTGATCATTGAACGAGTGTACTCAACATATTCGTTAATAGCGTTATTGCGAGCAATTGTTTTTGCAAGGTTGATACTTTGCTTTGCATTGGCATTACCTACCAATTCCATAGCATCGCCTGAATCCAATGCGACATAGTGAGATTCCAATACAGAGTTAAAAGTTCCCGTGCCATCTAATGACCAGCCTTCTTTTTCAAACTGCTTGGCATTTGCTTTAATGACTTTCTTTGTTGCTTTTGAGGTTTGCGCATAAGAGACGTTGGTTGACGCGAGTAGACAACTGATAAGAATTAAAAATAAGGTTCTCATAATGTAGAAGTAATGCCACTCGGCTCCTCATGTGACTGGTAATAAATGCAGAAAGTGTGGAACCGCAATACCTAAAAACAAGTGGTTTAGTCCAGTCCAATTTCTATAGAATAAACTAAACTAAACCGCTGTTTTACAATGGTATCACGAATTCCCACTATAAAATTTATTTCAATTTGTTTTAAGTTTTTTCGGGATATATGGGAACATTTACGGGAAATTATATACCTTTGCATCGTGATTAAAAAACGTATGCAATGAAAGTTTCCATCTATCTCAAAAAACAAACATCATTGGATAAT
>JAFOXS010000084.1 GCA_017391665.1 Alistipes sp.
CTTGTAGAGGAGCACTTCAAGCGTCCCGTAATCCTGATCAACTACCCCAAGGAGATCAAGGCCTTCTACATGAAGCAGAACGAGGATGGCAAGACCGTACGCGCAATGGACGTTCTCTTCCCCAAAATCGGCGAGATTATCGGCGGTTCGGAGCGTGAGGCCGACTATGGCAAGCTTTCTGCACGAGTGAAGGAACTCGGCATGAACGAGCAGGATATCTGGTGGTATCTGGATACCCGTCGCTGGGGTTCGGCACCTCACTCAGGCTTCGGCTTGGGCTTCGAGCGTCTGCTTCTGTTCGTTACGGGCATGGGTAACATCCGCGATGTGATCCCCTTCCCCCGCACACCGAACAACGCTGAGTTTTAATTAGACAAACAACTTTAACCCTTTTACGCATGAAGAAGATAATATGCCTTTTGTTGCTTCTTTCGGTGGTATGTGTCGGCTCGGCTCGATCACGCAAAGCAACATGCAACCTTGTATTCATTGGTAACAGCATCACCGAGGGTGTGCTGCATGCCGACAAGAGCAAGACCGCACCTCCCGTGCTGACAGCCTCAATGGTAGGCAAGATGCTTTCGCGCGATATTATCTTTCGCAACTGCGGTCGCTCGGGTGCCACGACGGTAGATTTTCTGCCCTCCGAGCAGCGCGACTTCGTGCGTGTGGAGAAGGCTATAAAGGATATTCAGGAGATCAGCTACGAGCCCATAATCTTCTCGATCATGCTGGGAACCAACGACTCGGCCAACTTCGGCCCCAATGGTTCACCCGTGTCGAACGAGGATTATGAGCGTAACCTGATGACCATGATTGAGCGCATACGTGAGCTTTGTCCCCACGCCATCTTTGTGTTGCAGCGCCCCATCTGGTACAGCCCCAACACTCACAATGGCGCGCAGTACCTTGTGGCAGGACAGAAGCGTATGGTCGGCTATACCGATGTACTGATCGATATGGCCCGCAAGAACCCGGACATCTACTTTGGTGACAATGAGGCGTTTGACTACTTCCGCGCCAAGCACCATAAGTTCATGTTTGCCGAGGACGGCAAGGCAGGCATCTTCTACCTCCACCCCAACGAGGCTGGAGCAAAGAAGTTGGCTCGTTTCTGGGCCGAGGCCATTGTTCGTACAGTGAAGGCAGCACAATAAGCAAAAACGTGGGAGCGCCATGAGCCGCTGGCAAAGGGGCGCACTCAAACTGATAAGAAGAAAAATATCTTCGGCCCGCATGAAGGAACCTGTCGAAGTGGAACTTAAAATTACAAGTGATGGCTATTTCACAACGTCAGATTCAGAAACTGCAACAGACACTCTCACCGCAGCAGATCCAGATGATCAAGCTACTGGAGCTACCCACGCTGCAATTGGAGCAGAGAGTAAAACAGGAGATTGAGGAGAACATCGTTCTCGAAGAGGATGAGCGATCGGAGGAGGACGACACCCTCTCCGTTGATGACTATATCCGCGAGGATGATACGCCCAGTTACAAGAGCCGTATCAATAACTTCTCCAAGGACGATAAGCAACGACCCGTAAACATTACCGAGGGACGCTCGATGCAGGAGTACCTTGTCGAGCAGCTGACCTTTCGCAACCTGAGTGAAAGGGAGCAGGCCATAGCGGAGTTTCTGGTGGGCAGTATTGACGAGGATGGCTACCTGCGCCGCGACATGGAGTCAATATCGGACGACATAGCGTTCTCGCTCGGCATCGAGGCCACAACCAGCGAGCTGGAGCGTCTGCTCGCAATCATCCACGAACTGGAGCCTGCCGGCATCGGAGCACGCAACCTGCAGGAGTGCCTGCTGCTGCAGATGCACCAACGACGCACAGACACAGCATCCAAACGCCTCGCAAAGAAGATACTACAGTCGCACTTTGATGAGTTCGTAAAGAAACATTACGAAAAACTCATCTCGCGTCTTGGTGTGAGCGAGGATGAGTTCCGCGATGCCATTGACGAGATAAAGCGTCTATCGCCCAAGCCCGGCAACCTCTACTCGGACGGCGGCATGGACACCTCGCCATATATCATCCCCGACTTCCGCATCGACTATCACGACGGTCAGTTCGACCTGTCGCTCAACTCGTACAACATACCTGAGATAAAGATCAATCGCCGCTATGTCGATATGATTCGTGACATCTCGACCAATGGTGTCATGACGGAGAAGGATCGTGAGGCTGTGCAGTTTGTCAAGAGCAAAATAGACTCGGCCAAGTGGTTCATATCGGCCATCAAGCAGCGTCACGACACACTCATGCGTACCATGCAGGAGATCCTCTCCTTCCAGCAGGAGTACTTCAAGGATGGCGACAAGAGCAAGCTGCGCCCGATGATTCTGAAGGATATAGCCGACCGCACGGGGCTGGACGTTTCGACCATATCACGTGTGGTGAACAGCAAATATGCACAGACACACTTCGGCATCATACTGCTCAAGTCGCTCTTCTCAGAGGCAATGCAGACCGAGAGTGGCGATACGGTGTCGAGCTACGAGATCAAGAACATACTGCAAAAGTGCATCGAGGAGGAGGACAAGCGCCATCCCCTTACGGATGAGACGCTGATGAACATTCTCAACGCCAAGGGTTACTGCATAGCACGCCGCACGGTGGCCAAATATCGCGAGATGCTGGACATACCCGTTGCACGTCTGCGTAAACAAATTTAGACAATGAAGCGCATAGCCAAGATAATACTGAACCTTTTTCACCCCTTCCTCATTCC
>JAFOXS010000244.1 GCA_017391665.1 Alistipes sp.
GCCGACCTTATCACCGTTGAGGGCGATACCACAACCTTTGCCGTGCTGCGCAAGGCGGGAGTAAGGCGCTGTGACCTGTTCATAGCCGTTAATCACGATGAGAATATGAATATCCTCTCGGCGATTATGGCCAAGCAGTTAGGAGCCAAGAAGTCAATCGCCCGCATTGACCATAACGAGTATCTGGAGCCCAATAACAAGGAGATGTTCATCG
The DNA here is from genome assembly GCA_017391665.1 of Alistipes sp. GTDB lineage: Bacteria > Bacteroidota > Bacteroidia > Bacteroidales > Rikenellaceae > Alistipes. The sequence goes on from JAFOXS010000244.1 coordinate 215, forward strand.
ACATGGGTATCGACTATCTGTTCCATCCCGAGCAGATCGCTGCCATGGAGGTTACGAATCTATTGGGTCACACCTCTACCACCGATTATGTCGATTTCTCAGGCGGATTGTTGGCTCTTGTGGTGCTTAAGTTGGAGCCTACGTCACCTCTTCTGGGACGTAAGTTGATGGAGCTGGCCGATGATGGCTCTATTACGGAGTTCCGTGCCGTAGCCATCACCCGAGGCAGTCAGACCATCATTCCGCGTGGACAGGATGAGTTTTTCGAAGGAGATGTTGTATATATCATCGCTCGCAAGGATGTGGCAAAGAGTGTGACCGAACTTTCGGGACAGAAGAGTGTTGAGGTGAAGAACCTGATGATTCTGGGTGGCTCGCGCATCGGAGTGAGAGTGGCGCTGGAGTTGCAGGATGAGATGAATGTGAAGATGATCGAGTACAATGGCGAGAAGGCTTATCGTCTGGCCGAGGAGCTGGACCGCACGCTCATCATCCATGAGGATGGCCGCAATCTGGATGCCATGCTTGAGGAGGGACTCTCCACTACGGATGCCTTCCTTGCCGTTACGGGTCGTAGCGAGACCAATATCCTGGCTGCAATGCAGGCCAAACGCATGGGTGTAAAGAAGGTTATTGCCGAGGTCGAGAATCTGAACTATATCCGTCTGGCCGAGAGCGTGGGAATCGACACCATCATCAATAAGAAACGTGTCACGGCGTCGAACATCTTCCGCTTTACGATGTCTACCGATGTGCAGGCTATACGTTGCCTGTCGGGTAGTGAGGCCGAGGTACTGGAGTTTATCGTAAAACCCAATTCGCCAGCGACAAAGTGCATGATCAAGGATATGCGTCTGCCGCAGGATGTGATTATCGGCGGTATAGTGCGTGGCGACAAGGTGTTTATTGCAGTTGGTGATACTCGCATCAATGCATACGACCGCGTGGTGGTGTTCTCCATGCCAGGTTCGATTGCCACCGTTGGCGACTTCTTCAATTAGCCTAACGACTAAATTGAATAATAGTTCTTGCAAGAATAGATAGGAGACCGTATAAAAGTGCTTTTTGAGAGTCCACTGCGGTGGGGCTAAAATGTGCGCATATGTCGGTTTTCGATAAGATGAGGAGCTGGGTGCTGCGTGTGAGCAGTGGCTTTGTGGAGAGGGCCGTTCGCAGAACAGTCGAGATGCTGACTGCGGACAACGTTCAGCAGGCTATGCTCTGTACCTGTTTTATGACGGGTGCCGTAGTGGAGGCGTTTACCGTTGCGCCGTGCTTTGAACAAGGGATGCGGGGCTGCCATCGTTGGATGGTGGAGTTTGCGCATCGGCCCGATGATATGAGACGTTTCACGGAGTTGCTGGATGAGGTATTGCGTAGCTTAAATCGATGTTACGATATCATGCGTGCTGGCATTATCTCTGCTCCGAAGGTGGAGCAGGTGCCCCGCGCGACCTTTCATCGCTGGCAGCAGAGCGGACATTGGGATGCTGTGCCTAGCATTGTGGGCGATGAACAGCTTGTTGAGGCTTTGCTTATGTTTGCCCGCGAGGAGGCTGAGTTTAGAAAGAAATAAATGAAGAAAAGGATATGTATGTAGCAATAGCAGGAAATATCGGAAGCGGAAAGACTACGCTTACGGAGATTCTTACACGGCGTTACGGGGCAAAAGCCTATTATGAGGAGAGTGATAATCCTTATATCGGCGATTTCTACGAGGATATGAACCGCTGGGCATTCCAGTTGCAGATTTCGTTCCTGGGCAGCCGTATCGAGCAGACACTCGATATGTTGCGCTCGGGCGATAAGAATATCTTCCAGGATCGTACCATATATGAGGATGCCCATATCTTTGCCGATAACCTGCACCGCATGGGGCTTATCTCGTCACGTGACTTTGCTACCTACATGAAGATCTTTGATCTGACGACCAATCTCATCCCGCAGCCCGATGTGCTTATATATCTGCGAGCAAGCATCCCTACGCTGGTCGCGCAGATCAAGCGCCGTGGCCGCGCCTATGAGATGAATATCGACGAGAGTTATCTCTCGCGCCTGAACGAGAAATATGAGTTTTGGATCAATAATATATATAAAGGCAAGGTGCTGATAATCGATAAGGATGTGGATGACTTTGTGGCCGATGAGGCTGTCGTTGACCGCATCTGTGAAGAGTTGGATCAGTTTGCCCAAAATATGTAAGCCATGCAGTTACCCGAAGCCTTTGTTGAGCGTATGCGCCAGGAGTTGGGCCAGGAGCAGGCTGCGCAATTGTGCGAAGCTTTGGCTACGGAGCCATCCACAGCCATTCGTCTTAATCCCGCGAAGTTGCCGTGTCCGCCGTGGGCGGCCGATCGTGTGCCGTGGAGCGAGCATGGTTATACGCTTGCGCAACGTCCTTCGTTTACGCTTGATCCGATGTTCCATGCTGGTGCATATTATGTGCAGGAGGCGAGCTCGCAGTTTGCAGGTTATATCTTTTCGCAGGCCGTTGGTGGAGAGTGCGAAGGGTTGCGAGTGCTGGATGTGTGCGCTGCACCGGGTGGTAAGAGTACGCATTATGCTTCGCTCGTGGGTGAAAAGGGATTGGTTGTGGCCAATGAGATTAATCGCAGCCGCGCAGCCGTCCTGGCCGACAATGCCCGTAAGTGGGGTTTGGGAAATATGGTTGTCACATGCAACGACTCGGCTCATCTGGCCGATTTTGAGCAGTGGTTCGATATGGTGGCCGTTGATGCGCCATGCTCGGGCGAGGGTATGTTCCGCAAGCTGGATGAGGCGCGCGAGCAGTGGAGTGAGGCCAACGTTAGGATGTGCGCCGAGCGTCAGTGGGAGATCGTGCAGAATGCCTTCCTTTCGCTTAGGGCTGGCGGAGTGCTGATATATAGCACCTGTACGTTCAATCGCGATGAGGATGAGAACCTCGTGCAGCGAATGTGCCAGGAGTGGGGCGATGAGTTGGAGCCTGTGGATGATATAGCTCTCCCCGAAGAGTGGGGTGTTGTGGCGGATCGCGTAGGAGTATTCCAGACATTCCGTTTCTTCCCGCATCGCGTTAAGGGTGAGGGTATGTTTATGGCTGTGGCTCGCCGAAGTGGCATCCCATCATCGCGCCGTCGTGCACCAAAGGCGCGTCGTGAGGTGATTGGCCCCGTAGACAAGCGCTCTGCGCAGGAGCTCAGCCGCTGGGTGAAGAGCCCCGAGCAGATGCGTTACTTTATGGCAGGTGATACGATCTATGCCTGTTGTGAGGAGCATTTCGATGAGATAAAGGCTCTCTCGTCGCGTCTGGCGGTGATATACTCAGGCGTTGCCATGGGGCAGATCTTCAAGAATAAACTCAAACCCGATGGAGCGCTGGCTTTTTACGTCGGACTCAATCGCGATGCTGTGGCAGCGAGCGAGTTATCGCTCGAGGAGGCTCTGCAGTTCCTGCGTAAGCAGGATCTATCGGCAGCGCCCTTTGCCGAAGGGGTGAATATCGTGCTGTATGATGGCCTGCCTTTGGGTTTTGTGAAGCGTGTGGGGGCGCGAGTGAATAATATGTACCCCAGTTCGCTCAGAATTTTGAAATAGAATGAAAAACAGATAGATTATGGCAGTAAAAAAGATCTATTATTCGATGGGAGAGGTGGCCGAGATGTTTGATGTGCGTCCGTCGCTGATCCGCCACTGGGAGTCTCAGTTTGCATGTCTGAAACCTCACAAGAATCAGAAGGGTAACCGTATGTTCACTGAGTCGGATATCGAGAAACTCAAGCAGATATACCATCTGGTGAAGGAGCGTGGCATGACCCTGAAGGGTGCAGCGCAGGTCATGCGTCGCAGCTCGCAGGATGAATTGGCTCGTCAGACCAAGCTTCTGGAGCATCTGCAGCATATCCGTGCAACACTTATTGAGGTGCGCGAGGAGTTGAAGATGGATGAGGGTGAGCAGATCGTAGACTCCGTTGTCGAAGAGATGGAGGCTGTGGAGGTTGCTGATCCCGCGATAGCTCCAAAGACTGAATCCGCGAAGAAAAAGCCAAAGGCTGAGCCAAAACCAAAACCGGAGCCCGAACCCATGCCAGTTGCGGAAGAGATGCCGGAGGTTGTTCAGGAGGAGGCCTCGTCGGAGGAGCAGCCCAAGCGTCGTGCGGTACGTCGTAAGAAGAAGTCGGAGGACGAGAACAAGGAGTTGTTCCCATTCTACGAGCAGTCACTGTTTTAGCCTATGAAAGTAAGAGATATTGCTGCAGCGATAGAGTCTTTTGCTCCGCTTCGCCTGCAGGAGTCGTATGATAATTCTGGCCTTATCGTAGGTCGTATGGATGATGATGTACACTGCGCTTTGCTCGCCGTCGATGTTACCGAGGAGGTCATTGCGGAGGCTGTGCGTGAGGGGTGTGATATGATCATCACGCATCACCCTATAGTGTTCCATGCCATGAAACGCTTTAATTCTGCCTCGCAGACCGAGCGCTGCGTGGAGGAGGCTATCCGTCGTGGCATAGTGCTCTATGCCGCTCATACCAATCTGGACTCGACGCCCGATGGCATGAGCTGGCGCGTGGGACAGATGCTGGGGTTGGAGAATATGTGTGTTATGCAGCCTTCGGCAGATGATGGTGCCGGTTTTGGCGTTGTAGGCGAGTTGCCGTCAGCGGTTGAGAGCGAACGGTTCATGCGCGATGTGATGGAGCGCTTTGGTGTGAAGGCTCTGCGCCATGGTGATGTGGTCAAGCGAGAGATCCACCGAGTTGCGATATGTACTGGCTCTGGTGGTTCGCTCATCGACGATGCTCGCCGCTCAGGTGCGGATATCTATTTGACCGCCGATTTGCGCTACAATGACTTTATGCGGCATGAAAATGCAATAATTTTGGCCGATATGGGCCATTTTGAGAGCGAATATTGCGCAATTCAAATTTTATTTGATATTTTATCAAAAAAAATACCTATCTTTGCCGTTCGCAAGAGTGTGTGCTCGCGTAACCCCGTCAATTATATGATGTAGGGTTCGTTGGAGAGGTCTAAAATAAACTTATAATATATGGCACAGAAGAAAACATCTGAAGTCGATTACTCCATGCAGGAGAAGATCATGGCTCTCTATGAGTTGCAGAAGATCGATTCTCAGATCGACGAGATCAACAAAGTGAAGGGTGAACTGCCCTTGGAGGTGCAGGATCTGGAGGACGAGATCGCAGGTTTGAATACCCGTATTGAGAATATCAATGGCGAGGTTGAGGAGTTTAACTCACTCACCAAGCAGCGCAAGCGCGAGATCGATCAGGCCAAGATTCAAATCTCACACTACAAAGAGCAGCAGAACAATGTTCGTAACAATCGCGAGTTTGATGCCATCACCAAGGAGATCGAGTATCAGGAGCTGGAGATCGAGTTGGCAGAGAAGCGTCTGAAGGAGTATTCTGCCGCTATCAAGAATAAGAAGGCTCAGTTGGAGAATGCCGAGGCTGTAGCTGCAGACCGTGGCATCGACCTGGCTGCAAAGAAGAGCGAGCTGGAGAGCATCGAGGCTGAAACTGCTGACCAGGTAGCTGCTCTTGAGGCTAAGGCCGAGAAGGCAAAGACCAAGATCGATGAGCGTCTGCTTACGGCTTACAATCGTATTCGTCGCAGTGTTCGCAATGGCCTGGCTGTAGTAACCGTAAAGCGTGATGCTTGTGGTGGCTGCTTCAACCGTATTCCTCCTCAGCGTCAGGTGGATGTACGTCAGGGTAAGAAACTTATCGTTTGCGAGTATTGTGGCCGTATTTTGGTTGCAGAGAACGAGGAGTAGTACTTCGGTTTGAATTAAAAAACAGGGGGAGGAATCAAATGGGATTCCTCCCCTTTTTAATGTAAAAATCACACAGGATTATTCCTTTGTTTATAAAATAATTACTACCTTTGCGGCGTATTTGTATTGGAATGTTATTTAACCATTTCACCTTAAGATGAAGATTGCTCTTGCCCAGTTAAATTACACTATCGGAGATATTGATGCCAATGTCGCTAAAATCATTGACGCCGTACGTAAGGCCGAGTGCGAAGGTGCTGATTTAGTGCTCTTTGCCGAGTATGCCGTAAGCGGTACGCCGGCGTACAGTCTGTTGCGTAAAACCACGTTCCTTACACTGTGTGAGGAGGCTCTGGAGACCATTGCCGAGGCTTGTACCAGGGTGACGGCCATAGTCGGCTCGCCAGTGCTTACCGAGCGCGGAGCTGTTAGTGCTGCTGCTGTGTTGCGCGATGGTCGCGTTGATCAGATTGTCGAGAAGCAATATGTTACGGCACGTCGCGAGATGGGTTTCATTGTCGAGGGTGAGGGTTATAAGACGATAAATATCTGCGGTCGCAATATTGCCGTTATGGTGGGTAACGATCTGGCTCACCTTTCGGAGATCGATTCGAAGGCACACTTCGTAGTAAATGTCAATTCGCGCCGTTATGGCAAGGGCCTTCTTTCGCGCCGTCTGGAGATGCTGCGCCGTCTGGCTTATACCGAGGAGCGCAATATCATAATCATCAATCAGGTTGGTGGCTCGGGTGATCTGGTGTACGACGGTACGTCGGGCATCATGAATAAGCGTGGTGAGGTTGAACTCTTCATGAAGAGCTTCGAGGAGGATTTTGTAATCTTCGATACCCTCGCCGAGCATAATCCTATCAAGGTGCCTTACACTACATACAACGATCGTGTCCGCCTGGTATATCAGGCTGCTTGCCTGGGTTTGCGTGACTACTTCCAGAAGAATGGATACAAGAAGGCCTGCGTAGGCTTGTCGGGCGGTATAGACTCTTCGGTTGTTGCTTGTCTTGCCGTAGGTGCGCTGGGCAAGGAGAATGTAAAGGGACTTATGATGCCCTCGCACTTCTCGCCTGATGAGTCGGTTGAGGATGCAAAGGCTCTGGCCGAGAATTTGGGTATAGATTATAGCGTGTTGCCTATTACCGAAGCTTACACGGCTATCATCGATACGCTGAAGCCCGTAACCGGAGGTACCGACTTCGATGCTACCGAGGAGAATATCCAGTCGCGTATCCGCACTGTATTGCTGATGGCGTTGCAGAACAAGGATGGTTATGTGCTTCTAAACTCTTCGAACAAGAGTGAGAATGCAATCGGCTGGTGTACGCTCTATGGCGATACTGCGGGTGCGTTCAGCGTCACGGGTGACCTCTATAAGAGTGAGATCTATGATTTGGCTCGCTATATCAACAGCC
>JAFOXS010000324.1 GCA_017391665.1 Alistipes sp.
CAATTTTAGCACCAACCCCCCTGTCGTGACCGATGGGGGGCTTTTTTATATTTGAGAGAAAAGAACGATGGCTAACCTTCTACCCATTTGGCGCGATTTCGAGGTTGCGACCAAACAAGATGCGCTACCCTATGCGATCTACGCAGACGATGAGATGATATTTTCGGGCGTGGCAAACATAGCCCCGAATGCAACCGAGGCGAGCATAAGAATCAACAACATTTGCGCTGACTACCTGACGACGCGCAAGCCCTACATCGACGAGAGCGGATTAGACCAGAACATCGGCTGTCCGACATTCTCGGTAAAGTCGGGCAACACCCTTTTGGCTGAGGTGCGCTTCTCGCTCGATTGGAGCTACGACCCTGCACACGACACGCGCATAGCGGTTGCACCTATCGACCGCGTGATTGACCCTCGACAGGCTATCACCTACTCGACCTATGACGAGGACGAGGTGTCGGTAGAAATCACGTTCGACAATGGCGAGGTGTTGAAGCAGACAATCGCCATCGCTGGCTTTGTCTCATTCAGCAACGACTTCAGCGAGAGCTTTGCAATGACCGCCCTTGCCGTCACGGCTGGCACGGCAATCATCAAGCCGAGCGACTACGAAGGCGTTGTGTCGGTCAAGGTCGGAAACACGAACTACAAGGTGCAGGCCACCTGCAAGCGATATGCGCTATACTACCTCAATGCCTACGGTGGCTGGGATTCGTATGTGATCGGCTCGACCGACACGATGACCGACAGCTATTCGCGCTCGGAGTTCATCCGTGAGAATGAGCGTGTGGCCTACCTCAATGAGGTGTCGCGTTCGTGGTCGTTGGCTACGGGGCTGATGACGGACGATGAGGCGAGCCGTATGCACCACCTTCTCGGCTCGAATAATGTATTCCTGCTCGATATGGAATCGGGTGAGATTCACCCTGTTGTGATCACAGACACCGCTTGCACCCACAAGACAATCAAGAATAGCGGTCGCACCTTCCCGACTTACACAATCAACGTGGCAGAGGCCAAGCAAAGAATCAGACGATGAAACGAGACCTCCGACTATACATTGATGGTCAGCAAGCCGACCTCGACGGGACTACGCTTGTGCAGTTCAACTACACGGCCGAGGAGCTGACCAACCCCACAATCGTGAAGAATAGCTACTCACAGCAGGTCACGCTGAAGGGTACGGCCAACAATAATAAGCTATTCGGGTCGATGTATCGGCTCGACCGCTCTACGGTGCTCGACGCATCGCGCCATTCGGGTCTGCGTTTTCAGCCTATGAAGAAGACCCCCTTCGTCATCCTCGACGAAAAGAGCGCAATCGTTGAGCGTGGATATATGCGCCTCGACAATATCGAGCGAAAGGGCGCGAATGTGGCCTACAAGATCACGCTGTTCGGTGGCTTGGGCGAGTTCTTCTACAACCTATCCTACACCTCCGAGGGCGCGAAAAAGAGCCTCGCAAGCCTTCAATACACAAAGGCACGTTCGACCGATGGCGAGCTTGACTTCACGATAAGCGCAAGCACGGTGCTGAACGCTTGGCGCACTTTGCAATCAGCCAACCCTGCGGGTCTGCATTCTATCGTCAACTTTGCCCCTGCCTATAACGGCATACCCGACGCACTTTCGCCCGATAAGGCCATCATCCGCCCCAACCTTGCCGACCTTCAGTCGTCGGTCACGGTGGATGGAAAGAGCTACGGCACGGTGAATGGCTGGGCGTTTGTGGAGTTGGAGCGCGAATATACCGAGTGGCAGACGAAAGACCTTCGGTCGTACCTTCAGCGTCCTGTGGTGTCGATGCGCAAGATCATCGAGGCGTGTTGCAACCCCACCAACAATGGAGGTTACAGCGTGACCCTCGACCCTGCCTTCTTCAACGAGAACAACCCTTACTATACGAAGACATGGCTAACCCTCCCCCTGCTCAACACGCTGGAGATTGCGACCCTCGATGGCGAAACAACCCTATCGTGGAATACCGAAGAGTTCGGAGAGGAGTCGCGCGAGGTGTATGCCGAGGTCAGCCTGCGTGGCTCGACGGCTTCTCTTTCGGTCACAATCTCACCCACCGTGTTATGCTCGGCAATAAACAAGACGGTAAAGCTCGACAATGCAAATGGCGTGTCGAACTTCATCCGTTGCCGACTGCGCACCTCGGGCGAGAGCGCACAAGATCAGCAGACGAGCGCGTGGGTATCGTTCGGTGGTGAGAGCTCGACCGATTCGGGAGCATCGCGCACCATTCGTGGCACTTTCACAACGGATGCCGACGGTATCGGTGTGTGGAACGGACAAACGGCCACCCTTACCCTTTCGGGTGTGTCATCGGTGACGAGTATTCTCATCGACTTTATGCAGGTGTGGAACGCTGGAGAGCAGGATGAGCTGTACCTCGCAGACGGCTCGGCTGTGGGTGTGTCGGGATTCGGTATTGACGGCAACGGCTCGGCCAGCTATGAGGGCTACCTCAATGCACGAAGCGGTAGCCGTATCACGAAGGAGTTGTTGCTTTCGACCGACAAGACCCCTGCCGACTACTTCGTTGGCTACTGCAAAATGTTCGGTCTGCAACTGCTCTACGACAAAGACCGAGGCGAGGTATCAATCCTCACGCGAAACACCCTGTATAACGGCACGACTATCGACCTCACGGATCGCATCGACTATGGGTCGGCAATGAAGATTACGCCTTTTGTATTCGACAAAAAGTGGTACAACCTTGGCGTCGAGTATGAGGAGGGCGACTTTGCCGAGTACTACGCAGAGGTGTATGGCCGTCGATATGGCCTTCAGCGCGTGAATACGGGATATGAGTTCGATGCCGAGGAGAAGGAGTTGCTCGATGGCGTGGCCTATCAGGGCGCGGTCGAGGTGCTGGAGCGCGAGAAATATATGCTCAATATCACACGCGGAGGTGTGGCGATCCCTGCCGTTGCGCTCGATTCTGGACACAAGTATCAGCTATTCGACGCAAGCGGAGAGAGCACCGATATTGACTTTCCGACGGCACGAAAGACCGACACGCTCACCTATTTCAACGACACTTACAAGGGCTACGACCGCGAGAGCAAGGCGCAATTTCACGGCAAGG
>JAFOXS010000134.1 GCA_017391665.1 Alistipes sp.
GGCATGAGCCAGTATCGAGAAACGCTGACTTACCACGCCTACGATGTGACCTCAATGCTTCGCAAGGGCGACAACGCTCTGGGAGCTATCGTAGGCCCTGGCTTCTATACAGGTTATATGACCTTCACCCCCGCAAACTATAATTTCTGGGGCGACCACGAGGCGCTGATGGCCAAGATGGTTGTGACCTATGCCGATGGCTCGACCGAGACCATTGTCACCGATCCCGCTACGTGGACACTCTCTACCGATGGCCCCATCGAGTATGCAAGTATGTTCCAGGGTCAGCGCTACAACGCACAGAAGGAGGCCGCTATCGCTGGCTGGAATGAGGTGGGCTATGATGCTGCCGCATGGCGCAAGCCCGATGTTATCTCGCCCCGCGAGTGGATCGACTTCTCGATCGTGGCACGTCGCGACCGTCCCATCCGCGAGGTGGAGCGCCGCACAGCCGAGCGAGTGCTGAAGACCCACAGCGAGCGAGGCACGACATACACCTACGATATGGGCGTAGCGATGGTGGGCGTACCATCAGTAACGATCCCCGCAGGAGCGTTGAAGGAGGGTGATGTGGTTATGCTCCGCTTTGGCGAGGAGATCTACCCTGGCAACGAGGATTCGCCCAACGTGGCAACCCCCGAGGGTGTGACCTACGAGTCATTGTATGGCCAGAACGGAACATACCGTGCAGGTGTGGCTGGTCGCGTGCTGCACGACACCTACCGTGCCGCCATGGCAACCGACTTCTACACCGCCTCGAAGGCTGACGAGGGGCGCGACGTTACAATCGAGCCTCACTTCACATATCGTGGCTACCGCTATATGCAGATTACCACACCCTCACGCAAGGAGCCTCTGCCATTGAAGAACGTTCAGAGCATTGTCCTCTCGTCGGAGCCTGTGACGGGTGAGTATGTAGGTCAGACTACGGATGGCGCTGGCGCAATGATCAACCAGCTCTTCAAGAACATCCAGCGCAGTCAGCTGGGTAACTTCTTCTCAATACCCACCGACTGTCCCCAGCGTAACGAGCGTATGGGCTGGACGGGTGATGCACAGGCATACTCGCGCACAGCCTCTTACAACGCCGACGTGCAGAGCTTCTTCCGTCAGTGGATGGTGGCGCTGCGTAACGATCAGGGCGAGGGTGGCCGTGATGGTGCCCCCGCAGGAGGTATCGGCAGTACCGTGCCCACATACTCACGCACTCGTGACGCCTCGTTTGCCGATGGCACAACGTGGGCAGCAGCCGTATGTATGGTTCCATGGCAGGTATATCAGCAGTATGGCGACACAGGTATCATCGTCGAGAATTTCGAGGCGATGAAGATGTGGCTCGACGGTATGCACTACTACAAGATCCCCGGCTTCGAGGCTCTCTCTTCACGCACAAGCGGCTTGGCGGACTGGCTCAGCGTCGATTCACGCACCACGAGCGACATTTGCAACAACGCAATCTACCTCGCTATGGTCTATCGCACATCGATTATGGCCGACGCCATCGGCGAAAAGGAGTATGCCGCAACGCTTCGTGAGCGCTACGAGGCTGGCAAGCGTGCCTTCAACGAGGCCTACATCGACCCTGCAACGGGTATGACCCGCTCAATATCAATTCAGACGGGTGAGATTGGTGGCCTGATGGATTCGCAGTCATCATACGCCACACCTCTGGCATTCGACATCTACAGCGACGAGATGAAAATCCAGAGCGGAGCCAATGCAGGTATGACCTATAAGGCCTTTGCCGCCAAGCGTCTGGCCGAACTGGCTGCAGCACCCTCACGCAGTGGTAACGAGGGCGAGGTGAAGGTTATGGGTCGCCGTGGCTTCGACCAGATGAGCAACCCCGCACAGTCGAACCCCACCGCCTCATCGCCCGCCTACACCATCACCACAGGCTTCTCGGGCACACCCAACATCCTGCCCGCACTGACGGCCAACGGCTACGTTGAGGAGGCTTACCGTATGCTGGCCTGCACCGACTACGCTTCGTGGCTCTATCCCGTGAAGCTCGGCTCTACATCTATGTGGGAGCGCTGGAACTCATACGAGTTGGCATTCCAGCAGGGTGGCGAGAGCTCAATGAACTCGTTCAACCACTTTGCTCTGGGCTCGGTAGGCTCATGGCTGTGGGAGTACCACCTCGGCATCACCTCTGACAGTGGCCGCGGCTACAAGGAGTTTACTCTGCAGCCCCTGCCCGGTGGCACATACTCTTCGGCCGACGGTACCTACCACTCATCTTACGGTGCCATCCGCAGCGCATGGACAGCCTCTGCAGGTAGCCTCACATCATACTCTTGCACGGTGCCTGCCAACACCTCGGCAACACTCTATCTGCCCGTTGAGGCCTCTTCGATGGAGGGCTTTACCGCCGCAGAGGGTGTCGTATTCGAGGGTATGACCAAGCGCAACGGTCGTGAGGTGGCACGCCTGAAGCTCCTCGCTGGAGAGTATAAGTTCACGCTCAGTGGCGACAAGTGGGCTGTCAAGTAACACCTTAAAGGACAATTAATGGCAATTTTTGCAAAAAACTTCCTATATTTGCAAAATAATAAACTCCTCTCTCACGTTTATAGGGAGGAGTTTTCTGCGTGACTTTATTTACGAATGAGGGGTGCTAATATAGCTTTACCATAAAATTGGAGGGGTGCTGATGTAGCCTTTTTGAGAAATAGA
>JAFOXS010000073.1 GCA_017391665.1 Alistipes sp.
CAGCCATGAGCTCTACAATATGGGTCACATGTACGAGGGTGCTGTGGCATACTATCGTGCTACGGGCAAGCGCAAGTGGCTGGATGTGGCGGAGAAGAATGCACGCCATATCAACAAGGTATTCTTCGAGGGCGATCCCGCCTATAACGATGGCAAGCCTGTTATGCAGGCTCCCGGTCATGAGGAGATTGAGCTGGCGCTGGTGAAGCTGCATCAGGCTACGGGCGAGCAGTTGTATCTCGATATGGCAAAGAAGTTTATCGACATCCGTGGTGTGACATACTCACCCGATGGCGAGGGTGTGCAGACCTCGGACTATGCGCAGCAGCATCAGCCCGTGCGCGAGCAGCGTGAGGCTGTGGGTCACTCGGTGCGAGCTATGTATCTCTACTCGGGTATGGCCGATGTGTCGGCTATGACGGGCGACGAGACTCTGACCCCTGCGCTGGATGCCATCTGGCACGATATAGTTGACAGGAAGATGCACATCACAGGCGGATTGGGTGCTGTGGCAGGTCTGGAGAAGTTCGGCCCTGCGTATGTGCTGCCCAACGTGGAGACCTACGACGAGACGTGTGCCGCTGTGGGTAATGTGATCTTCAACTACCGTATGTTCCTTATGTCGGGCGATGCCAAGTATATTGATGTGGCAGAGGTGGCACTCTATAATAATGTGCTGGCGGGTGTGAATCTTGCGGGCAACCGTTTCTTCTACGTCAATCCTCTGGAGACCGATGGCAAGCGCACCTTCAACCACGGAACGGCAGGTCGTGCCGAGTGGTTTGGTACGGCGTGCTGCCCCTCGAATCTTGCACGACTGATTCCGCAGGTGTCGGGTATGACATACTCTGTGGCTGAGGATAACCTCTATTGCGGATTCTATATCGGCAGCCAGACCGAGGTCGAGGTAGCGGGTGGCAAGGTGGCGCTCAAGCAGCAGACCGACTATCCCTTCGATGGAAAGATTTCGATTGCCGTAACGCCCGAGGCCGAGCAGCAGGAGTTTACGTTGTGGCTTCGTGTTCCGACGTGGAGTGGCGAAAAGTTCGTGCCGGGCGAGTTGTATGACTATGCCGATGAGCAGACCTCCGCTGTCGAGCTTCGCATCAATGGTCGCAAGGTTAAGGCAAATGTTGTAAATGGTTTTATTCCCGTGCGTCGCACATGGCAGCAGGGCGATGAGGTTACGCTTACTCTGCCTATGCCCGTACGCTACAACGTAGCCGATGAGCGTGTGGAGGCCGACCGTGGCAAGGTGAGCATTACGCGTGGTCCGTTGGTGTATTGTGCCGAGGAGCCCGACAATGAAAAGCAGGTGTCATCGGTTGTAGTAAATCAGATCGGTGCTCAGGGCGAGGTTGCACCATTTGCTGATGGTGTGTTGAAGGGTATTCCCGCCATCACACTTGCTGCAAAGGATACAACGCTGAAGCTTATTCCCTACTATGCGTGGAACAATCGTGGCGATGGTACGGCTATGAATGTATGGTTTAATTCGGAAAATGTAAAATAAAGAGAGTTATGGAATTAGGATTGTCTTATGAAAGTAGTGCTGTAGTTGCCGAAAACAATACGGCAGTGGCTCTTGGTTCGGGCGATATGGCAGTGTTTGCCACTCCCGCAATGGTTGCGCTGATGGAGAATGCGGCTATGCTGGCCGTTAGGGATTCTCTGCCCGAGGGCTCGACTACGGTGGGTGTTGAGATGCAGACTTCGCACATCAAGGCTTCGGCGCTGGGAGCCAATATCAAGGCTTCGGCAACGCTTGTTGAGGTGGACGGTCGTCGCCTCACCTTCGACGTTAAGGCGTGGGATGAGAAGGGCACAATAGGCGAGGGTCGCCACGTACGCTTTGTGGTGGATCGCGAGCGTTTCTTAAGCAAGTTATAGTATGAAAAAGTTTTTGTTAGGCCTTGCTCTGACGCTTGCCGTTGTGGTGGCTGAGGCGCAGATGGTGTGGTATGATCCGATGCAGGTCGCGGGTAACGTTATGCAGAATCAGGCCTTCGTGGAGGAGATTCACGGCTATGCTCGTCTGCCCAAACGCGCCCAGGGCGAGGTGCGTGATGCAGTGTGGTCGCTGGCGCAGAATTCGGCTGGCGAGATGATAGCATTCTACACCAATTCGCCCGACGTGGAGGTGCGCTATACCACCACATCGACGTCGTATGCCATGCCTCATATGCCTGCAACGGGTGTGTCGGGAGTGGATCTCTATCGCATCGACAGCGATGGTGTGGAGGCCTATTGTGCGGGCAGGTATGCCTTTGGTGAGGATGGCGTGACCTATAAATTTATGGGTATGCCCACTTCGCCCCAGCACCATAAACTGGGCTATGAGTATCGCCTTTATCTGCCACTGTATAATGGTGTTAAGCAGATGCAGATTGGTGTTAAGGAGGGTAGCGAGTTTCGCTTTGTTCCGACGCGTGAGGAGCGTCCCATTGTGCTCTATGGTACATCCATAGCACAGGGTGGTTGTGTGTCGCGTCCCGCTATGGCGTGGGGTACGATTCTGCAGCGAGCCTTGGATCTGCCACTCGTAAATATGGGCTTTTCGGGCAATGGCCGACTGGAGAGAGAGGTGCTCAGCTATATCTGCGAGATGGATGCAAGGCTCTATATTCTGGATTGTCTGCCAAATATTCTTGAGTATGAGGTGGAGGAGGTTTATCGCCTGACCTACGAGGCTGTAAAGCAGATTCGTCAGAAGAGCGAGGAGCCAATCCTGCTGGTTGATCATGTGGGATACACTACATTCGACACCAATCCCAAGAATCACGACTATGTGATTGCCGCTAATAAAGCCTCTCGTCGGGCCTACGAAAAGTTATTGGCCGAGGGGGTGAAAAACCTCTTCTACATTACGCGCGAGCAGATGGGCGTAACCTACGAAATGGCCGTTGATGGTAATCACCTCACCGACCTGGGACAGTTGCAGCAGGCACGTGCGGTTGAGTGCGTTGTGCGTGATATTTTGCATATGCCTAAAGGGGCGAAGCGTACCCAGCAGGCAGTAAAGCAGCGCCGTGAGCCCGCAACGTATGAGTGGGCAGAGCGTCATGCCTCAATACTTAAGGCTGTGCAAAAGTCGGCACCGAAGAACGTTATTCTCGGCAACTCGATAGTTCACTATTGGGGTGGTGCGCACCGCATCGAAAATGGCAAAAAGGTGTGGCAGGAGAAGATGATGGGTTACCTGAATATGGGTTGCGGCTGGGATCGCATCGAGAATGTTCTGTGGCGTGTATATCACGGTGCGCTGGATGGCTATGAGGCTGAGCGTGTGGTTGTGATGATTGGCACGAACAATCTTGGAACCGATACAGACGAAGATATTATTGCCGGTCTGGAGCATCTGCTTGAGGCTATTCGCCAGCGTCAGCCCAAGGCTCGGATTCGTGTGGTGGGACTGCTGCCACGCCGAGGTCAGGAGCAGAGGGTAAAGGATGTGAATGTGCGTATGCGTGCTATGGCCGAGCTGGGAGGCTACGATTACGTGGATGTGGGCGCAAGCCTATTGCAGCAGGATGGCAAGATTGTGGAGGCGTGCTTTACCGATGGTCTGCATCCCAACGAGGAGGGATATGGGCGTATAGTGGAGCAAATTACGCAATGATACTATAAGGTTTTTTGCAGATAAGTCGGAGTAAATTTTGCCGATTGATTTTTTTGCATTACTTTTGTCACCGCTTACGAGCAACGATTGAGCTATGGTGTAACGGTAACACAGCAGATTTTGGTTCTGTTATTCTGAGTTCGAATCTCGGTAGCTCAACCACAGGGGGGGGACTTATGGTCGCCCCTTTTTTTGTTGAGGAGGGGGGATGAAAAATCTCGCCCCTTTTTTTGTTTTTAATAAGTGTAATAAGTGTAATAAGTGTAATAAGTGTAATAAGTGTTATAGGTGTAATACTTAAAATAAATATCTTTTTTGCTATATTTGCAAAAACATTTCGATTATGATTTTTCGTCAGGCCGTGGCCGCCGATTTAGAACGAGCCATAGAGATTATGAATGCCGCCATTGTGCGTTTGGGTGCTGCTGGTGTGGATCAGTGGCAGCACGGATATCCCAATGCCGAGCGTCTGAAAAGTGACGTGGAGGAGGGTATAGGTTACGTTCTCGTAAAGGATGATGAGGTGGTGGCATACGGTGCAATGGTCTTCACGGGCGAGCCTGCATACGCCGAGATTGCGGACGGAGAGTGGCTCACCTCGGAGGGCGACTACGCCGTGGTGCATCGTATGTGTGTGGCCGAAGAACATGTGGGCAAGGGCTATGGCCGTCGTTTCATGGCCGAGGCAGAGCGTGTGGCGGCGCAGTCGAAGCGTAGCATGCGAGTGGATACCCATGCCGACAACAAAGTGATGCAACATCTTATGCCGAGCATGGGCTACACCTACTGCGGAATCATATATTTCGAGAGCCGCTACCTGACAGCATTTGAAAAGATTTTAACCCCCGAGATATGATTTTTCGTAAAGCAACCGTAGAGGATATATCGGCCGTGGCCGAGATTATGGCCGCCGCAAGCCGTCGTCTGGGTGCGGCAGGCATCGACCAATGGCAACGTGGTTACCCCAACCGTGCGAGCGTCGAGCGCGACGTCGAGGAAGGTGTAGGCATGGTATTGTGTGAAGGAGAGACCATCCTTGCCTATGGCGCAGTGATCTTTACGGGTGAGCCTGCATACGATGACCTCACGGGTGGCGAGTGGCTCACTGCGGGCGACTATGCCTGCGTGCATCGTGTATGCGTGAATGAGATTTTTGTCGGTATGGGTTTCTCCAAGCAGTTTATGATGGCTGTGGAGGCTATGGCTGCCGAGAGGGTTAAGAGCATTCGCATCGACACGCATCCCGACAATAAGATTATGCAGGGACTCATTCGCGCGATGGGCTACACCTATTGCGGCGATGTTGTAATTGAGAGCCGCCGTCTGGCTTACGAGAAGATCTTCTAATAGGTCATAAAGACAATATAATCGCCCTCGGCCTCGATAGTGAACTGCTCGCCCGCAGAGCGGTTGAGTGTTCCCTGCCAAAGTGCAGTAAAGTCGTAGATGGGGTACTCCAGACCGTTGGAGTGCAGTCCCTTAG
>JAFOXS010000139.1 GCA_017391665.1 Alistipes sp.
AAAGGTAATACTTATCATGTAATCTGCGACACCCCGCAACCAATCTTAACGAAAACTTAACAACCTCTTTACAATTTGTTTACACACGGCGCAAAACCTCTATGTTTCAACCCAAACCAGCACCCCTTCAGCAATAAAAAACGCCCGAGCAAGCCCGAGCGTTTTACCATTTATATTAAGCCTTTGCTATCGTGAAATCTTGTTCAGAACCTCGCGAGCCTCAGCAGTAATCTCCATCCAGGGCTGCGTAGGATCGTTGGCGTCGCCCTTGCGGATCTTCTCCAGCATAGCCTCCACCTCCGAGGTGTCAACACCCGCACGGCGCAGTGCGCGGACCTTCTCGGCTGTCTCGATACCGTCGATCAGACGCTCGAAACGGATTGATGAGCGGTTGTAGGGATATACCAGATATGTGTCACCTGCCATCCAGTTGCCGTAGCGTGAGTCCACCTGAGGATCTGCGGGCCATGAGTTGTAAGCCCAGCGCAGCATGCCGTCGTAGTCGTGTGCCACGTTGTACCAACCGAGCATCTCTGCCTCGTAGGGCTCCGACGATGTGAAGGTGTTGGGATAGAACGGACCACAGCATACGTAGAACGTGGTGTTGTAGTTCTGCTCACGACGTGAGAGGATATCGCTCAGGTCGGCGGGCTGGCGCATAGCTACGCATACGTCGCGCATCATCGTATATTTCTTATACGACTTGTGGTTGTCG
Source organism: Alistipes sp. (assembly GCA_017391665.1). GTDB lineage: Bacteria > Bacteroidota > Bacteroidia > Bacteroidales > Rikenellaceae > Alistipes. The sequence goes on from JAFOXS010000139.1 coordinate 716, forward strand.
GCCAGCGCAAAGCCCATCTCGGGTGCGCACTTCTCCAGGACCTTAACGGCGGCATCCATAGCCTCGGGTGAACGCTCGTCCATGGCGATGTTGGTGAATGCAAGCCATCCCTTAGCCTCGAGGTGCTTCTTGAAATCCTTGAGGAAAGGCTCCCAGATAACGGGGAAGATTGCGGTGCCGGGCTCTGCCTTTACGGTGATCACCTTGCCATCCTGTGCCTCGTCGATATACTCCAGCTCGCAGTTCCAGGGAACCATCGAGTAGCAGTTGATCATCTTGTCGATACCTATCGAGAGCATCATCTCCACCCAGCGGTCGAATACCTTATAGTCGTACGACCACGAGCCATCCTTATGCTTTGTCCATACGATCATCGACTCGTATGCGTCGTAGCACTGGTGGTTCCAGGGATCTTTGTTCAGCGTAGCGGTGATAACCTTCTGACCAGCATTTGCCAGACGCTCCATGATGGGCTTCAAGGCGGCAAAGTGCTCGTCGCTCCACATCTCCAGACCCTGAGCACGAGCCACAGCCGAGGGGTGCTGCCACAGGTCGAGGTGGTAAGCCCACTCCGATGCGGGAGCCAGCGTATGCTTCTGCACCTCAAGCTCGAAGGGACGTGTCACCTTACCCCAGCCGTTGTGGCTGATGGTGATTGAGCTTTTGTATGTACCAGGAGCTGCATCGGCGGGAACAGTCACCAGAATCCATACGGGACGTGTGGTCTTGGCCTCCATGTCGAACTTCTCCAGCGTGTCGAGCATATCGGGCATAAGAACGGTGGGACCACCCTTCTTGAAGTTGTAGTTCTGCACGTCGGCTACGGTGTAGCGTACGAAGTGTGCCTCGGCAATTGATGCGGGCAGCGTGCCAGCCTCACCCTTAAAGTCGGCGATCTCACACTCTACGCCCTGTGCGCCCTCTGCTGTCCAGAGGAGCAACTGTGCCGATGTGCGCTCGCCGCGCCATGCGGTCAGGTGGTAAGCATCCTGATTGAGTGCTGTGGGCACCTCGCTGCGTGAGTAGCGCAGATCGGGTGAGCCCCAGCTGCCATTCAAAGTCTTTGTAACATTGTCCCAAGCAGCCTGCTGCTCGGCTGTGAGAGCTACGGGATCGTCGGCCTCGGTGAAGGTCTCAACGGGGGTGTAGTCGCCAGCGCACGCTGTCATCATGAGCGCAGCTGCCAGCGAAAGGAATAATTTGGGTTGTTTCATATTGATTTTGGATTTGTTACTTTCGTTGGGC
>JAFOXS010000219.1 GCA_017391665.1 Alistipes sp.
AAAGGTAATACTTATCATGTAATCTGCGACACCCCGCAACCAATCTTAACGAAAACTTAACAACCTCTTTACAATTTGTTTACACACGGCGCAAAACCTCTATGTTTCAACCCAAACCAGCACCCCTTCAGCAATAAAAAAACGCCCGAGCAAGCCCGAGCGTTTTTTGTTATCATTGGTCGTTGTTAGCGAGAGGCATCGACAAGAGCCTTGTTCGCCTCCTCCATAATCTGCATCCATGGCTGGTTGTAGTCGGTGATCTCCACCTCGCGTACCTTTGCCAGCACAGCGTCAACGCCGCTCATATCAGCACCTGCGGCACGCAGTGTGCGAATCTTCTCTGACACCTCGATACCGTCGATCAGGCGCTCAAAGCGGATTGACGAGCGGTTGTAGGGATATACCACGTATGTATCACCCGACATCCAGTTGCCAAAACGTGAATCGTACTGGGGATTCTCTGCCCACGAGTTGTAGGCCCAGCGCAACATTCCGTCGTAGTCGTGTGCGATGTTCTTCCAACCCAGAAGCTCGGCCTCGTAGGGCTCCGACGATGTGAAGGTGTTGGGGTACATCGGGTTGCAGCATACGTAGAATGTGGTGGTGTAACCCTGCGCGCGGCGCATCAAAATATCCTCGGGACTTACAGTCTGGTGGCGCATAGCGGCACATACGTCGCGCATCATAGTGAACTTCTCGTATGAGCGGTGGTTGTCGGCAAGTGCGAAGCCCATCTCGGGTGCATACTTCATCAATACATCAGCGGCAGCCTGCATAGCCTCGGGCGAACGCTCATCCATAGCGATGTTGGTAATGGCAAGCCAACCCTTGGCCTCGAGGTGCTTCTTGAAGTCCTTGAGGAAAGGCTCCCAGATTTTGGGGAAGATAGCTGTGCCGGGCTCTGCCTTCACGGTGATCATCTTACCCTCGGCCTCGTCCATATACTCCAGCTCGCAGTTCCAGGGCACCATCGAGTAGCAGTTGATATACTTGTTGATACCGATGCCGAGCATAAACTCTACCCAGCGGTCGAATATGGTGTAGTCGTAAGACCATGAGCCATCCTTGTGCTTTGTCCACTTGATCATAGCCTCGTAGGCGTCGTAGCACTGGTGGTTCCAGGGGTCCTTGTTCAGCGTGGCGGTGATAACCTTCTGACCGGCGTTGGCCAGACGCTGCATAATGGGCTTCATAGCCTCAAAGTGTGCGTCGCTCCACAACTCCAGACCCTGTGCACGTGCCACCGATGTGGGGTGCTGCCACAGGTCGAGGTGGAATGCCCACTCCGATGCGGGAGCCAGAGTCTGAGGCAATACCTCAAGCTCGATGGGAAGCGAAACCTTGCCCCAGCCGTTGTGGCTGATTGTAACCGAGCTCTTGTAGATACCGGGAGCTGCATCGGCAGGTACCTCAAGGCTAACCCATACGGGACGGGTCGTGCGAGCAGCTATGTCAAACTGCTTGAGTGAGTCGAGCATATCGGGCATAATCACTGTCGGGCCGCCCTTTGTGAAGCTGTAGAGCTGCTCATCGGCGATGGTGTAACGCACGAAGCGAGCCTCGGCGATCTCGGCAGGAAGTGTGCCGGCCTCACCCTTGAAGGGGGCGATCTCGGCCTCCACACCATTTAAACCCTCGGCAGTCCATACAACGGCCTGCGCCGATGCGCGCTCACCACGCCATGCGATGATGCGTTGGGTGTTGTTGTCGGTTGTGGGTACGGTGCTACGCGAGTAGTGAAGGTTGGCAGAGCCCCAACCAGCGTTGAGGGTCTTGCTTACATTGTCCCAAGCAGCCTGCTGCTCGGCGGTCAGTGCTACGGGATCGTCGGCCTCGGTGAAGGTCTCAACGGGGGTGTAGTCGCCAGCGCACGCTGTCATCATGAGCGCAGCTGCCAGCGAAAGGAATAATTTGGGTTGTTTCATATTGATTTTGGATTTGTTACTTTCGTTGGGC
>JAFOXS010000331.1 GCA_017391665.1 Alistipes sp.
CGTAAAGTCATCATCGGTAAGGCCATATATGAGAATCGTATAACATTAAAAGATATAGAACAATGGTCGCTAAACGTATAATTCCCTGCCTCGACGTCAAGGAGGGGCGTACGGTAAAGGGAGTGAATTTTGTCGATCTGCGCGACGTAGGCGATGCCGTAGAGCTGGGCCAGTATTATGCCCGTTGTGGTGCTGATGAGTTGGTCTATCTCGACATCAGCGCTACGCGTGAGGGTCGCAACACCTTCACCCGTTTGGTCGAGCGCATTGCCGACGGAATAAATATACCCTTCACGGTGGGTGGCGGCATATCGTCGCTGGACGATGCGGCACGACTGCTCGATGCGGGAGCCGACAAGATTTCGATAAACTCGGCGGCCATAGCAAATCCCTCGCTAATAGACTCCATTGCGGCTCGCTATGGCAGTCAGTTTGTTGTGGTGGCAATCGATGCCAAGCGTATGGAGGATGGCATATGGCGTGCTACAACGCACGGCGGCAGCCGACCAACGGACAAGGAGCTTTTCTCGTGGGCTCGTGAGGCTCAGGAGCGCGGTGCGGGTGAGATCCTCTTTACGTCGATGAATCACGACGGCACACGTTCGGGATATCCCTGCGATACGTTTGCGCGCCTAAGTGAGGAGATTACAATCCCCATCATCGCCTCGGGAGGTGCCGGCTCGGTGCAGGATATTGCCGATGTGCTTACCGTGGGAAGAGCCGATGCGGCTCTGGCGGCAAGTATTTTCCACTTTGGCGAGATTACGGTGGGCGATCTGAAAAAGGAGTTGAAACAGATGAATATAGATGTGAGATTATGATATTCGATGATTTTAATTTAGATAAATGTGCCGATGGTTTGCTGCCCGTAATCGTGCAGGACGATGTGACACTTCGTGTGCTGATGCTCGGATATATGAATCGTGAGGCTTTTGAGCGCACGCAGGCCGAGGGTCGTGTGACATTCTATTCACGCACACGTCAGGCGCTCTGGACCAAGGGCGAGACCAGCGGTAACTATCTGCTCGTTAAGGATATGTATGTGGATTGCGACGGCGATACACTGCTCATAAAGGCTACGCCCATAGGCCCGACATGTCACCGAGGCACGACAAGCTGTTTCGATACTCCCGAGAGCGAGGGCTTTGTGCGTCATCTGCAGAGCGTTGTGCAACAGCGTCACCGAGAGATGCCCGAGGGCTCATATACCACTAAACTCTTTATCAAGGGCGTTAAGAAGATTGCCCAAAAGGTGGGCGAAGAGGCCGTGGAGAGTGTTGTGGAGGCTGTGGATGGCAACCGCGACCGTTTTATCTACGAGGCTTCGGATATGATTTACCACCTGCTCGTGCTGATGGAGCAGATGGGTTGCTCGATAGAGGATATGGAGCGCGAACTCGCTCTGCGCCATAGATAGTTATGCTGCACCGTTTCCATTGCGACATATCGGCCATTGCGCTGCCCCAGCAATTCACCTGGCCATTTCATTATACGCCTCATCCGCTGTGCCGTGTGGCAGCCGATGAGGTGCAGGCTTATCTGCGCTCTCGTGAGGAGTGGCAGGATGAGATTGCGGCAGGCAAGATGTTCGGTGTGCTGGTAGTGCAGGAACGCAGTGGAGAGATAGGTTTTTTGGCGGCTTTTTCGGGTAATTTGGCTGGTCGAAACAACCACGAATACTTCGTGCCGGCAGTCTATGATATGTTGCAGCCCGACGACTTTTTCCGTCGCGAGGAGTCGGAGATATCGGCCATTAATCGTTCGGTAGCAGAACTTGAGCAGAGTGCGGAGTATCGCAATGCCAGACAAACCGTACAAAACAGTAAGTTGCAGGCCGAGCGAGAGATAGCAGTGCTAAAAGAGACTCTTGCTCAACGTAAGATTGAGCGAGCGCAGCGCCGTGCCGAAGGCGAGGCTGAAGCACAACTTATTCTTGAGAGCCAGCGCGATAATGCCGATCTGCAACGCCTAAAACGCCACCACCGTGATGCTATAGCCGAGGCTGAGAGTCATTTGGCTGTGTTTGATGCCGAGATTGCTTCATTGCGCGAGGAGCGTAGCCGTCGTTCGGCAGAGTTACAGATGGCGCTGTTCCGTGAGTTTCGTATGCTCAATGCAAGGGGCGAAGTGAGCGATTTGTGCGAGTTGTTTGCCCCCACGGCGCAGCGTATTCCACCCGCTGGTGCGGGAGAGTGTGCCGCACCTAAATTATTGCAATATGCCTACTTGAATGATCTGCAGCCGCTTGCTATGGCGGAGTTCTGGCAGGGCGCATCGCCCCGCGGCGAGGTGCGTCACGATGGACACTTCTACCCTTCGTGCAATAGTAAGTGCAAGCCTATACTTATGCATATGATGCAGGGCCTCAATGTCGAACCCAATCCTTTGACAGAGATCTGTCCGCCCGAGCCAGAGATATTGCTCGAGGATGAGTCGATAGTGGTTATTAACAAACCTTGCGGTATGCTCTCCGTTGATGGAAAGTCGGGTGTGCGCTCTGTTGAGACGTGGGCACGCGAACGCTATGGTGAAAAGGATTTTCCGATGATTGTGCATCGTCTGGATCAATCTACGTCGGGCATACTCATTCTTGCAAAGAGCAAGCAGATGCATTATGCCCTGCAGTCGCAGTTTATTCGTCGCACGGTCGAAAAACGTTATGTGGCACTTCTGGAGGGCGAGGTGGCGCACGAGAGTGGCACGATAGATCTGCCGATGCGTCTTGATTATGACAACCGTCCCCGTCAGATGATTGCAGCCGATGGCAAGCAAGCCGTAACCGAGTATAAGGTCGTAGGCGTCGAGGATGGCCGCACACGTATTCTTTTCCGCCCTATTACAGGTCGTACACATCAGCTGCGTCTGCACGCGGCACATCGTGACGGTCTGAATGCCCCGATTGTGGGCGATGATATCTATGGCCGTGGCCTTCATGCCGATTGCACTGATGGACATCGCCTATGTCTGCATGCCTGTTGCCTTGAGTTTGATCATCCGACAACGGGAGAGCGCATCAGAGTCGAGTGCAAGGCCGATTTTTAATATTTGCTCGGGCAAACTTTTTTTGTTAAATTTGGGCTGATAAAACGCCCGAATATGAAAATCAGAACCTTATTACCTCTTGTCGTTACTGCATTTTGCTTTATCTCTTGCAAGCCACAGCCTACGTCGTTGATGATCGACCTTGTCAATGACGCCTCGGCTCTCTACTCCGAGGGTTATCGTGTGGATGCCAAGATGCATAACGTTTCACACAGAGATTTTGATGTCTATCAATATGCCGCTATCCGCTCCTCGCGTCCCACGTTCGGATGGATAGTGCCCGATATGGGCAGCGGCACGATGCAGACCACCTATCATATCATAGTGGATGAAAATCGTACTGATGCCTTATCACACCGTGGCAAGGTGTGGAATAGTGGCGAGGTGCAGAGTGCAAGTTCTGTAGCGGTAGAGTATGGCGGAGAGGATTTGCAGCCCTCGAAGCTATATTATTGGAGTGTACGTGTAGAGACCAACAACGGTCGTTCGGCGTGGTCAACAGTGCAGGTGTTCCGCACGGCTGATGAACTGCAACCTTACGCTGTCTCCTATCGTCCGCAGGTGCGCGAACGAGATCTGCCCGTGGAGGTGTGTCGCACGGATGAGCGTCCCACTTTCATTGATTTTGGCCGAGCTTCGTTTGCGTCGCTGGAACTTACACTCGATAGCGACGAGGATGGCAAGACGATATATGTAGCCATTGGCGAGGATGCCAAGGATGGCCGCATCAACACCCAGCCGCACGGCACGGTGCGCTACTATCGTTATCCGCTGACGCTTCGTAAGGGCCGTCATACATATCCCATAATTCCCGAAAAAGATAAGCGCAATACCGGCCCGCAGGCGGTGCTGGTGCCCGATTATCTGGATGAGATAGCCCCTATGCGCTATTGTCAGATTGAGGGGTATGAGGGCGAGATCAAAGCTGAGGATGTGGTGCGCCATACGACCATCTATCCCTTCGATATGGAGACTGCACACTTCGTAAGTGATAATGCAACGCTGAATGCTGTGTGGGATTTGTGCCGATATACCATTAAGGCGACCTCGGCACTCGGTATATACATCGACGGCGACCGTGAACGTATTCCCTATGAGGCCGACGCTATAATCAACCAGCTGAGCCACTACACGACCGACCGCGAATATGCTATGGGACGCCGCTCGTCGGAGTATCTTCTGGAGCATCCTACGTGGCCCACGGAGTGGATTCTGCAAGCATTGATCATTGCCTGGAACGACTATCTCTATACGGGCGATAGGCGCTCAATCGAAGCAAATTACGATATTTTGAAGGCTCGCACGCTTCAATCATTGCGTCGCGAGAATGGACTTATCTCGACAACCGACGATAGGGTGCAGAGCGATGAGTTTAAGTCTTCTATTCGCTTCTATGGCAATATGCGCGATATTGTTGACTGGCCGCGCTGTGGCGACTGGCCTCACGGCGAGGATGACCACTATCATCTGACCGACTATAACACCGTTGTCAATGCTTTCCACTATCGTGCGCTGGAGATTCTGCAGCAGATGGCTCTTCTGACCAATCGCACTGATGAAGCAGTGGCGTTGAAGCAGGAGTGTCAGTCGTTGCGAGAGGCGTTTAATGAGTTGTTGTTCGACGCCGAGAATGGGGTGTATCGCGACGGCGTGGATAGCGATCACGTTACGTTGCACTCAAACCTGTTTCCGCTTGCTCTGGGACTTGTCGATAAGGTCTATCAGGATGATGTGATGGACTACATCCGTAGTCGTGGATTGGTGTGTAGTGTTTATGCCGCGCAGTTTTTGATGGATGCTGTATATGGTGCTGGCGATGGTGATTATGGACTGCATCTGCTCACGAAAGAGGATGAGCGCAGCTGGTATAATATGGTGCGCCACGGAGCTACGATGACCTACGAGGCATGGGACGATAAGTTCAAGAATAATCAGGACTGGAATCACGCTTGGGGCGCAGCGCCTGCAAACGTAATTCCGCGCTATGTGGTTGGCGTACGGCCTCTTGAGCCGGGCTTTGCGCGTATGCTTATATCGCCACAGACATCAACGCTAAAGAGTGTGGAGGCTGTGGTGCCGACCATTCGTGGTAGCGTTGAGGTGGATATACAATCCTCATCCGAGAAGTATGTAATGCGGGTAAAGATTCCTGCCAATGCGGTAGCCGAAGTCGATTTGCCAATGTTGCTGGAGGCTGAAGAGTTGCTCGTTGACGGCGAGATTGTGCCTCTGATTATCACCGAGAACCACCGTATTGAGTGCGGCGAGATGGGCTCGGGCGAGCATACGTTCGAGGTGAGATGGAAATAATTAAAGTAAGCGACAGGATGCTGTCGCTTATTTTGCAGAAGAGGTGGCCTATGAAAATTCATTTTCAATAGCCACCTCTATAGCAAAATGCGGTGAATACCGCCCGATATCTCTCATAAACAAAAATGCTTCGGCAATCAACCGAAGCATCTCTCAATTCTCCTCTGCGGAAGGAGGGGGATTCGAACCCCCGGTACCCTAATCGAGTACGTCAGTTTAGCAAACTGGTGGTTTCAGCCACTCACCCATCCTTCCTGACCGAATCCTCTTCAAAAGAGTGGTGCAAATGTAGGCAAAAAAAACAATTGTACAAAATATCACAGAAGAATTTTTGAGAAATCTTGCAAAATGGCTCTCCGTAGGCTTGGGGAAGTGGTGTTGGGAGGGGGAAAATAATCGGACGTAGGACATATTTTCCTCTCGGCATGCAGAAATGAGCAAAAAAATAGTATATTTGTACTTAGTCGATTTGACTTCCGCACTCTGGCAATAACTAAAACTTAAAATATTATGAAAAACGAACGCCTAATGTCGCTCGATACCCTGCGAGGGTTCGATATGTTCTTTATTATGGGCCTTTCGGGACTTATCGTCTCGATATATGCCCTGTGGCCAAATCCTGTCACTAATGCTATTGCCGAGCAGATGAGCCACGTAGATTGGGATGGCTTGCGTCATCACGATACCATCTTCCCGCTCTTCCTCTTCCTTGCGGGTGTGTCGTTCCCCTTCTCTTATGCCAAGCAGCAGTCTATGGGAGCATCGCGTAAGGATATCTACTTGAAGATATTCCGTCGTGCTGCGGTGCTGATATTCCTTGGTATGGTCTATAACGGATTGTTCCGCCTGAACTTTGAGAATCTGCGTGTTGCAAGCGTTTTGGCTCGTATCGGTCTTGCGTGGATGGGTGCTGCGTTGCTCTACATCAATTTTGGCGTTAAGACTCGTGCGTGGATCGCAGGTGCTATATTGGTAGTATATGCCCTTGTGAGCAAGTTCGTAGGTGCTCCCGATGTGCCGGGTGCCGATCCTCTGTCGATGGAGGGCTCGCTGGTGGGATATGTGGACAGATTGTTCCTGCCCGGACGTCTGCTCTATCTTGATGGCCGTTTCGATCCCGAGGGATTGCTCTCGGCTGTGCCCGCCGTGGTAACGGCTATGCTCGGTATGTTTACGGGTGAGCTTATCCGCGAGCAGAAATATTCGGGCGAGCGTAAGACCGTTATGATGCTCGTCGGTGCTGTTGTGCTGGGTGTTGTTGCATGGCTGGGTAATTATTTCGTGCCCATCAACAAGATGTTGTGGTCGAGCACCTTCGTATGTGCCGTAGGCTCATATTCGCTGGCAATGATGGCTCTATTCTTCTATATTGTCGATGTGAAGGGTTGGCAGAAGTGGACTCTCCCGTTCCGCGTGGTGGGTATGAACTCAATCACGATTTATCTGGCGCAGAGCATCATCGGATTTAGTGGTATTGCCCGCTTCTTCTTCGGCGGTGTCGCAGGCCTCTGCTCCGAGCCTTGGGCTGCGGTGGTGAATGGTGCAAGTTTTGTGCTTGTGTGCTGGTTGTTCCTCTACTTCCTCTATCGTCAGAAGATATTCCTTAAGGTGTAACTTTGTGCCTTGTAAATGAATAAATATCAACCGAAAAAGCCTAATAAGATATGAAAAGAGTTGTGAAATATACCTGCGTACTTCTTGTCGCAGTATTGTCGATTGGCTTGCAGGCCTCGGCGCAGAAAAAGGTTAAGGATTCCAAAACTACATATGCTCGCGAGGTGTTGCAGCCTTATGTTGACAATGGTCAGTTGTCGGGTGCTATCAGCGTATTCTATAAGGATGGCGTGCAGGAGGTTAGCTGTGTGGGTTATGCCGATGTGGCAGCAAAGCGTCCTATTAAGTTGGATAATGTCTTTATGCAATGCTCTCAGACCAAGGGTTTTTGCGGTGTTACTATCGCCAAACTGGTGGAAGAGGGTAAGATCTCTTTAGATGATCCCGTTTCGAAATATCTGCCCGAGTTCAGCGAGCTGTGGGTGAAGGTGTCGAACGAGAACGGAGTGAAGACACTGCATAAGGCCAAGAATGAACTCACCATTCGTATGGTGCTTAACCACACGGGAGGCTTCCCTTTTGAGGCCAGCGTGAAGCGCAACGATGTTCGTGGTGGTGGATGGAGTGGTGGTGCGCCCCTGCGTCAGGTGGCTGCCGTTGCGGCTGATTCGCCTATTGAGTTTGAGCCCGGAACAAGCATCTTGTATTCTAATACCGGCATCGACATCGGTGCTGCAATCGTTGAGGTTGTTACCGGCATGAAGTGGGAGGATTACCTCAAGCAGGAGGTGCTGGATCCTTTGGGTATGAAGTCAACATGGTTCTGGCCTACCGATAAGCAGCTCAAGAAGAAGGTGGAGCTCTATGCTTTCAAGGATGGAGCCCCCGCTGAGTGGGTTGAGGAGATGGCATGGCAGCAGCGCCCCTACAATGATTCTCACGTCTTTGCGTCAGCCGGTGCAGGTTTGTGGACAACGGCTCAGGATCAGCTGAAGTTCTACAAGATGCTGATGAATCTGGGTGTGGGAGAGAATGGTGTGCGTATCCTGAAGGAGGAGACCGTAAAGTCGATTCTTGCTCGCTCGACCCGTCCCGAGGGTATGGAGGGATACTCGCTTGGCTTGAATGCTCCGTATGATGATACCGAAGATTCATGGTTTGGTCATGGTGGTGCATGGGGCACCAATTGCGTTGTCAACTGGCATAAGAAGCAGCTCAAGCTGTGGGTGATCCAGAGCGCAGGAGGCGATCAGCCCTGGAATGCGAAGGTGAACGAGGCTGCCGAGAAATTCTTTGCTCAGCCCTTTGATTCGTCTGGCGTGGATGCATATACGGGCAGAATCGGAGCAAGTCGCTAATGAGTGAAATAACGCGATAAATACATGGGGGACATCGAGAGGTGTCTCCCTTGTGTTTTGGGTGGAATAAAAGATTTGCAAATGCAAGGAAATATCATAATGGATTGGTAAGTGTTTTGTTGTGGAAATAATTCTGCTACGGCTTAATTATTAATTATTTTTTTGTATTTTTGCCAATTATTAAGGCATATTATGGCAGAGAAAGATAAAGAACTATTAGATAATATTGATAACGAGTATAAGTACGGCTTTACAACCGACATCGAGACCGAGACCATTGCGCGTGGTCTTAATGAGGATGTGATTCGCCTTATCTCGGCCAAGAAGGAGGAGCCCGAGTGGATGCTGGAGCGCCGCCTGAAGGCTTTTCGCCATTGGCAGACGATGAAGCTGCCCACATGGGCACACCTTGATATTCCTGAGATTGATTTTCAAGATATAATCTACTACGCCGCCCCCAAGCAACGCAAGGAGGGTACTATGGATGATATCGATCCCGAGCTAAAGCGCACGTTCGACAAACTGGGTATTCCTCTCGAGGA
>JAFOXS010000344.1 GCA_017391665.1 Alistipes sp.
AAGTAAAAAATATGACATTAATAAGACTGCAAAACATAGAAAAGAGTTTTCGCGATGGTGACAACCAGATGCGAGCTGTCCTGCAACATATCGACCTATCGGTTGAGCAAGGCGAGATAGTATCCATTCGTGGTGAATCGGGATCAGGTAAAACTACCCTGCTCTCGATTCTTGGCACTATACTCCGTGCTGATGGGGGTGTGTATCTGCTCGACGGTGATGACCTTTCGCACGTTGCCGACACAAGTCGTGTGCGTGCCCAGAAGATCGGATTCCTCTTCCAGGATCATCGTCTGATGCCACAATATACGGCGTGGGAGAATGTACTCCTGCCACTGCTTGCTAAGGCCGATTCGACTACTGCTGACCAGGAAGAGTATGCTCTGGGACTGATGCGACTGCTTGGCGTAGAGTATCTTCGCAATCAATATCCTGCTACGCTGTCGGGTGGCGAGGCGAGCCGCGTGGCTCTGTGTCGTGCGCTTGTACACAAGCCTCAGCTCCTTCTGGCTGATGAGCCTACGGGCCAGCTCGATGACAAACACTCGGAGCAGGTTGCAGAATTGCTCCATACAATAAATCGCGAGCTGGGTACAACAATCATCATCGTCACCCACTCCGAGACACTGGCTCGTACTGCAGATCGTCAACTCATACTACATAACGGACGTTTAAATGAAGTTTAGAGGACACATACGAACGAGCAACGTCAGATACTTTACCCGCTACTACCGATTGGTGCTACTCTCGGTGGCGGTGGCTATGACCGTCATTGTAGGTTCACTAATGATTGGTGACTCGGTGCGTGGAACCTTGCGCGCACAGGTAGATGAGCGACTGGGAGAAAGCCAAAGCATAATCTTTGCACGTGAATCATATCTCGATGAGTCGATACTCGACCCTCTGCCCGAGGTCGAGGGCTATCTGCTGATGCAGGGATTTATCTCGCACAACGGCATGCTGCATCCAGTGATGGTGTGGGGCTGCCAGATGGAGGGCGATGCGGCATTTATCAATGAGCCACTTGCCAAGGAGCTGGGCGAGGAGGAGATGGAAAACCTTGTTTTGCGTCTGCCATCGGCGGGCATGGTGCCATCGGGAAGCCTATTTGTTACGGATAACTACACGACGAGCCTTCGTCTTAAAGTTGCCGGCGTACGCTCTTCCGTGGAGGGCGGTAATATGAATCTTCGTACTGAGCAGGTACAGCCCTTCAACATTTTTCTGCCTCGTCATATCTTGGCTGAGGCTATGGAGGTGGATGCAAAGATAAATCTAATTCTCTCGCCACGTCTTATCACTGAGGATGAGTTGCTTGCGGTGTGGCAACCCCACCACTCGGGACTTGTCATTAAGCAGATGCCTCAATACGTAGAGGCCACCTCGTCGCGTATATTTTTGCAGGAGCACGTGGTGGATAGATTCCGCTCATCGGACAAGAATGCTAATCGATTGTACTCATATCTTGCCAATGAAATAGCTTCGGAGCGTGATACCATCCCCTACTCATTCGTGACGGCGCTCGATAGCTATGCAGGCATTGAGTTGGGTGCTGGTGAGGTGATTCTGTCCGACTACTCGGCCCGCAGATTGGGTGCAAAGGTTGGCGATAATGTTAAAATATCATACTTTAAGGCTGAGGAGTTAAAGCATCTATCGACCATCGAGCGTGAGTTTAAGGTTAGGGCTATTTTGCCGTTGGAGCAACTCCACGCCGATGAGCATCTTAGTGTCGAGTTCCCCGGTCTTAGCGATGTGGAGCGATGCACCGAATGGGATAGCGACCTGCCGCTTGATATGGATCTAATCGAGGATGAGGATGAGGCGTACTGGGAGCATTATCGCCAAACGCCCAAAGCCCTTATCGCCTACTCTTCAGTTATAGACGACTGGCAGAGCGACTATGGCACGGCTACGGCGCTGCGCCTGAGCTCCATGCCCGACCTAACGGCACTGCAACCCGATATGTTCGGCGTAGAGATCATGCACCCTCGCGAAGATGCGATATATGCCGCTCAGAACGGAGTGGATTTCTCGTCCCTATTCCTTGCTTTGGGATTTTTCATTGTTGTGTCGGCTCTGCTGCTGATTTACACTCCGCTATTGGAGATGTATGAGAGCCGTCGCGAGGAGATGCAGACTCTGCTTACGATAGGTTTTACACCCGCACGAATACGTCGTATGCTTGCATCGGAGGCTATGCCCATAGTGCTTGGTGGTGTGGTGGCAGGAATCTTTGCAGGCGTTGTCTACACGATTATCATCCTGTGGCTGCTGGAGAGCGTATGGCATGGCGCAACACACACTGCATCGTTCTCGCTCCACTTCCGCCCGATAACAATTCTTTTGGGCACCGTTGCCTCGACTGCGCTTACTGCCGCCGTGGTGGCATGGGCAATAAGGGGTGCTGTCGGAAAGTTTGACACCGAGCGTAAGGGTGTGGATGCCATATCGACAAAGAGCATTGCCACGCGCGGAGTTCTATTCTCGTTGCTTGCCATTGCAACCATCGTGACCTACATCTATGCTATCTCGGCCACAGCATCGGTGCTCGTAGCCGTGGTGGCAGGACTCTGCTTTATGCTCACGGCAATGGTTGGCATCGACCTGTGGACTATGGTGCGACGACAGAAAGCTTTGCAGGTAAATACCCTGTCGCCCCGTCGCATAATTGAGGGCTCGCTCTACGCCTCACGCCGAGGTGCTATGCTATCGCTCCTCACGCTCGCATTCGGAGTGTTTATTACATTTGTTGTGGGACTGAACCGTCGTTCGTTCGACAATGGTGCGGAGCTATCGGCCGCCACGGGTGGTTACGACCTGTGGTGCGAGACGTCGGTTGCCATGCAGCACGATCCTTCGACCGAAGCGGGTCGCAAGGAGTTGGGTATTGCATCACAATGGAGCGGTGATGCCCTTGC
>JAFOXS010000022.1 GCA_017391665.1 Alistipes sp.
CAGTTGTTTATGGATGACGCCAACGTGCCGAGCCTGCTGGCGATGGATTACCTCAACGGCGAGGTTATCGACCCCGCAATCTACGCCAATACACGCCGCTTTGTGTGGAGCGAGAGCAACCCCTACTTCTTCCGTGGCAAGGCGGGCGAGGGTATCGGCGGCCCGCACATCGGCTACGATATGGCGTGGCCTATGAGCATTATGATGAAGGCCTTCACATCGAATGACGATGCCGAGATCAAGTGGTGCATCGAGATGTTGATGCGCACCGACGCCGGCACAGGATTTATGCACGAGTCATTCAACGTGGACGACCCCACTAACTTTACGCGCAAGTGGTTCGCATGGCAGAATACCCTCTTCGGCGAGCTTATCGTAAAGCTCATTGCCGATGGTCGCCTGGAGCTGCTGAACTCAATCACAATCGAGTAATATAGCAGAAAACCTACCATAGCGAGGCTTCCCACATCGGGGAGTCTCGTTTTTTTCGTATATTTGTGAAAAAGATATTTTCTATGCGAATCAAGGAGCGATACGATGGCGTTATTGCCTATTTCCAGGATGCTATGCCTGTGGCCGAGAGCGAACTCAATTATAGCAACCCCTTCGAGTTGCTGGTGGCCGTCATACTCTCGGCGCAGTGCACCGACAAACGTGTGAATCTGACCACGCCCGCCCTGTTTGAGGCCTACCCCACGGCGGAGGCTATGGCGGAGGCCACGGCAGAGGATATTTTCCCATATATCCGCAGCATCTCCTACCCCAACAACAAGGCACGCCATCTCGCAGCGATGGCTCGTATGCTTATGGAGGAGTTTGGCGGTGAGGTGCCCAGCGATCTGGATGCGCTGCAGCGTCTGCCGGGCGTAGGACGCAAGACGGCCAATGTCATCGGTGCGGTGATATGGCAGAAGGAGGTTATGCCTGTCGATACCCATGTCTTCCGTGTGGCGGCACGCATAGGCCTCACGCGCGGAGCGAAAACACCGCTGCAGACCGAGCTTCAGTTGGAGCGTCACATACCATCGCACCTGCTGCCCATAGCTCACCACTGGCTTATACTGCATGGCCGCTATGTCTGCACAGCCCGCTCGCCCAAGTGCGCAAAATGCGGTATTACAGCCTTCTGCCGTCACTTTTTGGAGCAAAAAGCGGAGAAATAAATAAATTTATGTATCTTTGAAAATTACTATATATTGTATAGTGATTTACTAACACATTTCAGGTTTATGAGAAGAGCATCTTACCGTTCATTTTTGCGTCGCTCGCTCTGCGTAGCGATGACCGCCACCGCATTGTTTTTGGCCTCATGTGGCGACGACCCCACCACCCCTGCACCTACACCGACCCCCGAACCTACACCCACACCTGAGCCCGAGATAAGTGAAGTAGTAGAATGGATGGATGATCTTTTATCAAGAGGGTACTATTGGTTAGATGAGTATAACGAGAAACACGATAGTTTTGATTTTACACTTGACGGACAGAAATTCTTGAATGAAAATCTGTTAAATAGAATGGAGACAAACCTTGCCGATGGCATGGTCGTGTGGGATGCAAAAACACAGAAATACATTCATACTGATTTGTACACCTCAATAGTAGGAGAACCTGCTACTTCTGCCAGTACAAGAGGTTCTAAACCTACGGTGAATGGTTATGGGTTGGTATTATCACCTATTATATGGTCAGTTTATAAGACGGATAATTCAAGCGATGTACCAGATTATGTTGGTCTCGCAATTGACCATGTCTATCCCGATTCTCCAGCTGCAAAAGCAGGAATTAAACGTGGTGATATGATTATGAAGGTTGATGAGAAATATATACCTCATTATATTACTGGATATAATAGTAATGGAGATCCTAAGATTAACTACTCAAACTATGATAATTTAGATCAAATATGGAGCAATCTATATTATAATGAAGGTTCATACTCATCGCTTGAGGTTCGCATGTATGACGAAGAAGGCTCCAGCGGCGGTTCCCGCCTGCCTTGCTCGTACATTCCCACGGCACTGGGACTAATGCGCAGCCGTTGAGCCAGCTCCGCCTGACTGAAGCCTGCTCCCCGGCGCAGCGCCGCAATACGCGCGCCCAACATGGTCA
>JAFOXS010000175.1 GCA_017391665.1 Alistipes sp.
CTTCAAGTCGCCAATTTTCAATAAAAGTTTATGATATTGAAACTCTAGAATGTGCAATTGTTGAATACACAGAACTTGCGGTTGAACGATTACGTCAACAAAAATCAGAATGTAGAGCAATTCAAGTTATGATTTCAACTTGTAATTATTATTCAGATAAAATAGAGGAACAATATTCAAATGGAATTATTGTTCAATTACCAAGACATACATCTTATACACCAGATTTAGCTATCGCTATTCGGTATATCTTGACGACTTCGGCATCGTGGTCGATTATGCCCCCGCCACCCGCTCGGCACTCTTCTCGCTTAAGTTCGAGCAGTCGGGTAAGCGCCATATCCAGCTCCGCTCGGGCGGCGAACTCTACGCCGAGGGTAATACAATGTGGGGATGGGATAACTACCACGGCACGAAGCACTACTTCTTCCTCGAGTTTGACTCTGCGCCCACATCGTTCAGCGGCAAGGATGGCGACGCTGTGCGCTATGCATCATTCGATGAGGCTCTTGTAGCCGTCAAGGCTCGCTATGGCGTGTCATATATCTCTGCCGATCAGGCCCGCAAGAACCTGCAGGACGAGATCACTCACTTCGATCTGGAGCAGGTAGTGGCTGAGGGTCGCGCAGCATGGAACGAGACGCTGGGACAGATTCGCGTCGAGGGTGGCACGGAGGATGAGCGCACGACGTTCTACACGGCTCTGTATCGTTGCTACGAGCGCATGATCAACATCTCGGAGGATGGCCGCTACTATAGCGCTTGGGATGGTCAGGTGCACGAGGATGAGGGCACACCCTTCTGGACCGATGACTGGGTGTGGGATACCTACCACGCTCTGCATCCCCTGCAGACTATTCTCAACCCCGAGGCTCAGAGCCAGAAGCTCGCCTCATATATCCGCATGTTCCGCCAGTCGGGATGGGTGCCTACCTTCCCTACGGTCTTCGGTGATGCCCACTGCATGAATGGCAACCACGCTGCCGCAATGTTTGCCGATGCGCTGGCCAAGGGCATCGAGTTCGATGTCGAGGCAGCCTTCGAGGGTATGCACCATACTGTTTTGACGGAGAGCATGATCCCATGGTATCGTGGCGCGAAGACCTCGCTCGACGACTTCTACCACGCCAATGGCTGGTTCCCCGCTCTGGCCGAGGGCGAAAAGGAGAGCGTGAAGGAGGTCAACTCATTCGAGAACCGTCAGGCAGTAGCCGTCACGCTGGCTGCATCGTACGACGACTGGTGCATTGCGCAGCTGGCTCGCGAGGCTGGCCGCGAGGAGGATTACCGCTTCCACATCGAGCGCAGTTTCAATTATCGCCACCTCTTCAATACGCAGACTGGCTTCTTCCACCCCAAGGATGCCGAGGGCGAGTTTATCCAGCCCTTCGACTATATCTTCTCGGGTGGTACGGGTGCTCGCGCCTACTACGACGAGAACAACGCCTGGACCTACATCTGGGATGTGCATCACAATATTGCCGACCTTATCGCCCTGTTTGGCTCTAAGGAGCGCTTCACGGCCAAGCTGGACGAACTCTTCAAGCAGGGTCTCACCACATCGAAGTGGCAGTACTACGCTAAGTTGCCCGACTCGTCGGGTGGCGTGGGACAGTATGTTATGGGTAACGAGCCGAGCTTCCATATCCCTTACCTCTACTGCTATGCCGGCGAGCCGTGGAAGACGCAGAAGAGGGTGCGTATGCTCATGGAGTCGTGGTTCCGCAACGATCTGATGGGTATCTGTGGCGACGAGGATGGCGGCGGTATGTCGGCATTCTATGTCTTCTCGGCTATGGGATTCTATCCCGTTACGGCAGGCTTGCCCTACTATGTCATTGGTTCGCCGCTCTTCGACGAGGTGGAGATTACGCTGGATAACGGCAATACGTTCCGTGTGGTGGCCGAGAACAACTCGAAGGAGAATAAATATATCCAGTCCGCAACGCTCAATGGCAAACCCTACACGAAGACATATTTCTCGCACGAGGATATCCTCGCGGGTGGCGAGCTGCACCTAAAGATGGGCAACCGTCCCAACAAGACGTGGGGTGTAGGCGAGGATGATATTCCGCCATCGGGAGGAAGATAAAAGAGTTTTAGAATAATATATTTGAATATTTGGTTGCGCCTAACGGAGCCGCTTGCGGCGACCAAAGCCCCTGCCTGAGGCGGGGGTTTGGGGGTAATCCACATACGTGGCTTTTCACCGCCTCGGCTCGGCAGAGCGAGTAAACTGCACTCTGCTCTCGCCTTAATGGCGGCGTTGGGTCAGATTTGCAACTGCGGACAGCGTCCGCAATCAGGCTTTATTAGCGATTATTGCTAAAGAATTACTGAAAGAATAATTAGCATAAATTTTTAATAGATTTAGTAAATGCAACACTTTGATTGCGACTATATGGAGGGCGCGCACCCTCTGATTCTGGAGGCACTCGTGCGTACCAATCTGGAGAAGACGGTAGGCTACGGCGTAGATGAGTATTGTGCTTCGGCACGTAGGAAGATTCTCGCGGCGTGTGGCCTTGAGGATGGCGAGGTGCATCTGCTGGTCGGAGGCACGCAGACCAATGCCACGGTCATCAAGGGCCTTCTGCGACCCTACGAGGGCGTCATTGCTGCCACTACGGGCCACGTGGCTCTGCACGAGGCTGGCGCTATCGAGGCTTCGGGACATAAGGTGCTCACCATCGAGGGCTGCGACGGCAAACTGTCGGCCGAGGCTGTGGATCGCTATATCACCGCTTTCCGTGCCGATGAGGCGTGGGATCATATGGTGTGGCCGGGTATGGTCTATATCTCGCAACCCACGGAGTATGGCACATTGTATTCGCTCTCGGAGCTGGAGGCGCTCTCGGCCGTGTGCCGCAAGTGGGAGATACCTCTCTTTGTTGATGGCGCACGTCTGGGTTATGCTCTGGCCTCGCCCGCTACGGATGTGACATTGAAGGATTTGGCTCGCCTTGCCGATGTATTCTATATAGGTGGCACCAAGTGCGGTGCTATGTTTGGCGAGGCAGTGGTTATTCCCCGCAAGGGATTGATTCCCCACTTCTTCACCACCATCAAGCAGCAGGGAGCTCTGCTGGCAAAGGGTCGTATGCTGGGTATTCAGTTCGATGTGTTGTTTACCGACAACCTCTACATAGATATTGCCCGTCACGCTGTGGAGCTGGCGACACAGCTGCGTGAGGCGTTCCGCGCAAAGGGTTATGAGATCTTTGCCGAGGCACCCACAAATCAGGTCTTCGTGGCTCTATCGGCTGAGCAGGAGGCGCACCTGCGCACCCTTACCACCTTCTCGGAGTGGGAGCGCACCGCCAATGGCCGCCTGGTAGTGAGATTAGCTACTTCGTGGGCTACCCGCACCGAGGATGTCGAGGAGTTGATCAATGCTCTATAAGGAATTGCCTAACAAGGTGATTTCTGCGTTACGCTCACCCTCAAAATCCTCATTTACGCCTCAGTAAACTGCGGTTTTTCGGGTTTCGCAAGCCTTGAAATCCCTCTTGTTATACAATTCCTGGGGGGGAGATAAATAAAAATCCGTCTAACAAAGCGTTAGACGGATTTTCTTTTACTTCTTGCGGCTTTCGAGCCACTGCAGCAGAGCCTCCTGCCACTGCGCCTTGTAGGGCAGCGAGTCGCGGAATCCCCAGCCGTGACCTCCCGTGGGGTAAATGATTATCGAGGCCTCCTTGCCCAGCTCCTTCAGTTTGTTGTAGAAGAAGGTGCTGTTCTGCGACGGCACGGTCTTATCATCATCCGAGAGAATCATCAGCGTTGCGGGCGCATCCTCGCCGGCTCTGTACAAGGGACACCAAGCACGTGAGAGCTCCTCCGTGCGGTCGGCACCGAGCAGGTTGTTATATGTACCCTTGTGCGTGAACTGCTCATCCGAGGTAATCACGGGGTAGAACAACACCGCAAAGTCGGGGCGTATAGCTGCTCGAGCTGACTCGTCGCCATTGGCTTTCAGCACACCCACGGCTGTCGATGCGGCCAGATGACCACCAGCCGAGAAACCCATGATGCCGAGCTGTGTGATGGGGCTCTTCGCCTTGTACTCCTCACGCATATAGCGCAACGCCTCGGCAGCATCCTCCATAGGCACCTCAGGTACGTGGTTGGGCATACGGTACTTCAGCACCGCCGCCGTTACTCCATTCTCTGCCAGCCACTTGCCATAGTCCAGACCCTCGTGACCCATCGACGCGAGGAAGTAGCCACCACCCGGGCAAATCACTACGGCCTGACCCGTAGCCACCTTCTTCTTAGCCTCGAAGATGTAGAGCACCGCCTCGGTGGTGTTCGAATAGCGCACCTGTCCCTCGTCCTTCTCGGGACCGGTGAGACCGCTTGAGTGGGGTGCGGTGGTGTTGTCCCACAACTTGACCACCTTCTGTGCCTGTGCACCCATTGTCATCAGCGTTAAGAGCATAACGGTTAGGAGTTGTTTCATTACATTACGATATTAATAATTTTACCCTTTACTACGATAATCTTCTTCGGAGCCTTGCCCTCCAGCCACTTCTGTGCGCCCTCGGTCTCTACAATAGCTGCCTGAATGTCGGCAGGATTCATATCCAGAGCGTAGGTCTGCTTGAAGCGCAGCTTGCCGTTCACCATCACGGGATACTCGAACGAGCTCTCAACCAGATGCTTCTCGTCGAAAGTGGGGTATGCAGCATCGAAGATCGACTCTGCGTGACCCATAGCCTCCCACAGCTCCTCGGCGATGTGCGGTGCGAAGGGAGCAATCAGCACAGCCAAAGGCTCCAGCACCTCACGCTTGTGACAAGCGCCGAGCTCATTCAAACAGATCATAAAGGCGCTGACCGAAGTGTTGCAATCAGAGGATTGACCTTGCCCTTGGTCAGCTTGCACATGACCTGGCCGCCCAGCATACCACCAGCGGTGGAGATACCGAATGCGACAACACCCAAGATAACGATC
>JAFOXS010000101.1 GCA_017391665.1 Alistipes sp.
CGCTCTGGGCGGCGTGGATGCTGTGGCTGCCCCCATTCTGTCCTCCGTCTGTGTGGTCTCCCTGCTGCTGTCCCGGATCTTCCTGAAGGAAAAGCTCAACTGGAAGACCTACGCTTTCATTACCGTGGTTATCATCGGT
Source organism: Alistipes sp. (assembly GCA_017391665.1). GTDB lineage: Bacteria > Bacteroidota > Bacteroidia > Bacteroidales > Rikenellaceae > Alistipes. The sequence goes on from JAFOXS010000101.1 coordinate 140, forward strand.
GTCCTGCTGCTGGCAGTAGCGGAAGAACTGTAATTCCACAATATTTCACAAGCCCTCCGGAAGACTCCGAAGGGCTTGTTTTCATTGAAAATCACTGATATAATGACAAAAATGGGAGGTAGCGGTAACTGCGTTTCTGTGCGTTCATCATAGCACCTTGCGTGTAGTCCATCGGGCCTGCCACCATACGGATGAAGGGAATCTGCACATCGTAGGTCACCTGATCCAGATCCTCAAGCGACGACCACTTCATCTGCTCCAGGCCATTCACGCCCTCGTAGTTCACCACGTTGGGATACATGCGCGACAGGCCGCTGGGCTTGTAGGCGCCGTGGAAGTCGCACATTAGGTGATACTTCGCTGCCGTTGCTGCGGCACGCTCGTAGAACTCTACCATCGGCTGGTCGTCACGATCCATAAAGTCGATCTTGAAGCCCTTGACACCCATCTCTGAGTAGTGTTTCATCACACGATCCATATCGCGGTCCAGCGCCCAGTAACCTGCCCACAGCACGATACCCACGCCGCGCTCCTTGCCATAGTCGCACAGGTGCTTGACGTTGATTTCGGGAATGACCTGCATCAGGTCGGCCTTCTTGTTTACCGACCAACCCTCGTCCAGGATCACGTACTCGATGCCGTGGCGGGCTGCGAAGTCGATGTAATACTCGTATGTACGGTTGTTGATGCCGGGCTTGAAGTCCACACCATACAGACCCCAATCGTTCCACCACTCCCATGCAACTTTGCCGGGCTTAATCCACGACGTATCGCCGATGGCGTTGGGCTGACTCAGACGGAATACCATATCGTCGTTGAGCAGCTCGGCATCATTCTCGGCTACGATACATATACGCCACGGGAACGAGCGGGGGCCGCTCACATTGGCGATGTAGGGCTTTGTGGTCTGCACCTCGCCCTGCAACATATTGTGACCTCCCTGCTTCACCTCATCGGGTACGGGGGCGTAGTGGCCCTCGAGCGTGAAGTCGTTGTTGCTGTTGTAGAGGTACATTCCAGGGTATGAGCGCAGATCGGTTTCGGTGAAGCAGACTTTCTTGTCGCCCATATCCACCAGTACGGGCAGGAACATCAGGCGCTGGTTGCCCATCTTCGACATAGGCTCCAATACGTAGGGGCTCTCGAATGAGTTGTAGTGCTGCTCGGCAAACGATTTCTTCTCGTTGCTACGCACGTACGAGCAATATACGGTATTGTCGTTCTCGAACGAGAACTCGGCCACCTCGTTCTTTACCGTGTAGTTGCCCTTGCGTGTCGAAACAAAGCGATAGGCCGCAGAGTTGTTGTAGGCGCGGAACTCGATGGCATAGTCGCCCTTGAATGTGAGTGTCAGCGTTGTGCAGTTATTCTCCACCTCGGCCTTTTTATATAAAGGTGAGGGGATGCACTCGTTGATAGAGCCCGTAGTCGCCTTGCGCAGGGTGGGATTTACACCCCACACCTCCTCCTCTCCAATCTGCATTGCGATTTGCGAGGGTGCCAGGATTGTCTGCGACGAATCTTTTACGTCCCAGCGTACATCCTTATCGACGGTCACTGTTACGGTGAGCGATCCGTCGGGCGAAGTGATGCTCTTCTGTGTAGGTCGAGCTTGCACCGTAGCCACAGTTACGAGTGCAAACAATGTTAATAGCAGTCTTTTCATATCGGTTGTTTTAAGGATTAAGTTGCGTAAGGATATATCAAAGGTAGCAATTTTTTCGGCACGTTATAAAAAAAATACGTAAATTTGTTATGACACAATTGACGACATGACCAACCAGGAAGTAATACAATCTTTTATCGACTACATCACCTCCGAGCGTCGATACTCACCGCTCACCGTGCGTAACTATCGGCACGATGCGGAGAGTTTCCTTCAGTGGGGGCTCTCCACTAGCCATGCAGGCGATTTCTCTCTGCTGGATGTGCGGAGCGAGGATCTGCGCGAATGGATCATCTTCCACTCCGACGAGCGTGATCAGAGGGGACACCGTATTCGCTCTGCCGCCTCGGTCAATCGCGCTGTGGCGTCGCTGCGCACGATGTATAAGTTCCTGCGTGTGAAGGGTTACATCGACCGCGACCTCTTTGCCTCGGTGCGTCTGCCACGCACTTCTCGCCGTCTGCCGGCATATGTGCCCGAGAGCCGTATGAGCGATGTTGTAGGGCGCGTGTTTGAGGATCTGGAGTCGGCCGATGAGCATGTGGCACGCAATGCACTGCTGGTGCTTGTCACCTACTCGTGCGGATTGCGTCTGGCTGAGGTCATCGGCATTGATGTTGAGGACTTTGAGGATGATTTCCGTTCGTTGCGCGTGCTGGGTAAGGGCGACAAGGAGCGCATCGTGCCCATTCATAGTCGTGTGGGCGTGGAGATAAAACGATATGTAGATAGATTTTTGCGGGATAAAATTTGCAAAAAAGCAAAAAATGCACTATTTTTATCAAAGCGTGGAGAGCGCATCTCGCGTAGCGACGTACAACGTAGCGTGGCACGTCTTCTGCGGGAGTGTGGTGTACAGGGCAAGACATCGCCTCACGTTTTAAGGCACACCTTCGCTACACATCTGCTCAATGGAGGTGCCGACATGCGTGAGATTCAGGAGCTGATGGGGCATACCTCATTGCGTGCAACACAGGTATATACCCACAACGACATTGCTCGCCTGCAACGTGCCTACATTGATGCTCATCCCCGCGAGAAGGAGTAGGCCGAGACGTATAATCGAGCGAGAGGTAAGGGGCGTTTATGCGCTGATGACCCTCGACGTATATATAATGTTTAACTTAAATTTGAAGGCTATGAACGTACAGATTCAGTCAGTGAAATTCGATGCCAGTCATCAGTTGATCGAATTCATCGAGAAGAAATTAGCCAAGTTGGACCGTGTGGCAGAGGATGCTACGGGTGTTGATGTAGTGTTGAAGTTGGAGAAGGACGACGAGAAGGGAAACAAAGTCGCAGTGATTACTCTGCGCCTGCCCGGTGGCGACATCCGCGTCGAGGAGCAGGCTCATACCTTCGAGGAGGCTATCGACAACGCCAAGGATGTACTAAAACGTCAGATCGAAAAACGTAAAGACAAATAATAGAAAGAAAAGAGGTTGCAACATCTGTTTGCAACCTCTTTTTATTAAAAGTCCAGCAACTTATACCTCTCCCGTGTGGCGCTCATCGAAATTGTCTCCTGATAGTGCCACCACTCCTTCACATAGGGGCGCAATCCCACGGCATCCATAATCTCTAATAGCAACGTGCGGTTCTGCGCCGCCTCGGCCGAAATCAGGCCTCGCTCCTGCTGCTTTTTTACATATGCCTTGTATGCCGCCAGCGTCACATCGGTATCATTGCCGACCCACGCTTCCTCGCCAAAGTGGTCGAACTTCGCTCCCATATCGAGAGGTCGGCCACTCTCATCAACGATCGTCAGATCCACCGCCACGCCATAGTTATGACGTCCTCCGCGTGTGCCTTCGGCAACATATATCTCCAGTGGCGTACCCTCCACA
>JAFOXS010000149.1 GCA_017391665.1 Alistipes sp.
CCCTCGTAGAAGTTGTTCTACAAGGGTTTTCGTGTACCCAGAGCCGGGGTCGAACCGGCACAGGGGTGAACCTACTGGTGTTTGAGACCAGCGCGTCTACCGATTCCGCCATCTGGGCATCAATCCTTAGAATTGACGGTGCAAATGTAGACATATTTTTCTTATTCGCAAAAAAAACATCAAAAAAAATAACTCACGCCCCTAAAATATATCTTGCGCGCGTGGTTATGTGAATAAAAATCTATAATTTCGCCATCGGAAAACTATTAACAAACAATACAATGAAGAATAGACTCATTCTTTTAGCAACCTTTTTGCTTATGACAACCTTTTCGGTTACGGCACAGCAGGCCGACCGCAAACTTCTCTCGATCGAGGATGTGGTACTCAACCGCGACCTCACAGCCAAGACCTACCCTGTACGCTGGGTGGGCGAGAGCGACTCTTATGCAGTAGTTGAGCAGCAGGATCTCGTGGCTTACGATGCACGCACTGCAAAGAAGCGCACACTCATCACGCTTGCAAAGGTGAACGAGTTGCTCGGCACAAATTTCAAGGCATTCCCCGCCTACTCTTTCGACGATGCTCAGTCGCTCATCATGTCGGCTCACAACCGCCGCTACACAATCGACCTGAAGTCGCTCACCGTGACCTCGCAGGCTACAATCCCCACGGGCGGAGAAAACCTCACACGCCAGACGGGCAAGGGCGGCCTCTACGCCTACACCAAGGAGAACAACCTCTACTTGTGGGATGGCCAGAAAGAGGTAGCCGTAACAGCCTACGAGGATAAGAACATCGTATGCGGACAGACCGTTAGCCGCAACGAGTTCGGCATCTCGGGAGGTATCTTCTTCTCACCCGATGCCAAGAAGCTCGCCTTCTACCGCAAGGACGAGTCGCGCGTAAGCGACTTCCCCCTACTCGATATCACAACCCGCACAGGCACACTCAAGAGCATCAAGTACCCGATGAACGGCATGCCCTCGGAGCACGTTTCACTCGGCGTATATGATATCGCTACGGGCAAGACAACATACATGCAGGTGACCGATTTCGATGAGGAGCGTTACCTTACCAACATCACATGGTCACCCGACTCACAGCGCATCTACATCCAGGTACTGGATCGTGCACAGAAGAACGTGCACCTCAACTCATACAACGCCGCAACAGGCGAGCAGATTGCACAGATCCTCACCGAGCACAACGACCGCTGGGTAGAGCCGCAGCATCCTCTGGTATTCCTCGAGAGCGATCCCTCACGTTTCATCTACTCTACGGACAACCGCGACGGCTACTGGAACCTCTATCTCTGCAACGACAAGGGCAACGTGCAGCGTCTGACAAAGACCGACGCCAGTGTGCAGTATGTATCGCAGGATGCGAAGTATGTATATTATACTTCGGCAGAGGTATCGCCCGTCGATAACCACCTCTTCCGCGTAGAGATCGCTTCGGGCAAGCAGACTCGCCTCACACAGGCCGAGGGCTGGCACACAGCAACGATGAGCAAGAGCGGAAAGTATTTCCTCGACACATACTCATCGCTCAACGTTCCCCGCGTAGTAGAGCTGGGTCGCACCGACGGTAAGCCTGCACGCGAATTGTTCCGTGCCGAGGATCCTACCGTAGGCTACAACTATGCTCCCATTGAGTTGGGCACGGTGAAGAGTGCCGATGGCAAGTACGACAACTACTACCGTCTGATCAAGCCCCTGGACTTCGACCCGCAGAAGAAATATCCCGTAATCCTCTATGTATATGGTGGTCCCCACTCGCAGATGGTGCAGAACACCTACCTGGCGCAGTTGCGTCGCTGGGAGATGTACATGGCACAGCGTGGCTATGTGGTATTTGTAATGGATAACCGTGGCACATCAAATCGTGGCGCCGAGTTCGAGAAGGCTATCTATGGCCAGTGCGGACAGGCCGAGATGGCCGACCAGATGGCTGGTATGAAGTGGCTCATGTCGCACGAGTGGGTTGACAAGGATCGTATCGGCGTACACGGCTGGTCGTATGGTGGCTTTATGACTATCTCGCTGATAACCAACTTCCCCGACGTCTTCAAGGTAGGCGTAGCAGGCGGTCCCGTAATCGACTGGAAGTGGTACGAGGTGATGTATGGCGAGCGCTATATGGACAACATCCACAACAACCCCGAGGGATTCGAAAAGACAAGCCTTATCAACAAGGCTAAAGACCTCAAGGGCAAGCTGTTGATCTGCCAGGGTGCAGTGGATAATGTGGTTGTTTGGGAGCACTCACTCTCGTTCGTGCAGGAGTGCGTGAAGAACAACATCTACACCATCGACTATATGCCCTACCCCGTGGCCGAGCACAATGTTTACGGTCGCGACGCATTGCACCTATATAATAAAATCACAAGTTATTTCGAGGATTTCCTTCGTTAAAGATCCTCTTCGCATAGCATCGCACGGCTTCCATACTAAAAGTGGAGGCCGTGCGTTTTTATGGAAAAAATAACATTATGAGTTGTTTTAATGGAATTTTGTTCGTATCTTTCGGGTTGAAAATGTACATAAATAATTAATTAACAAATTTAAAAAATAGATTTTATTATGAATTTATTGCTTATTGGCGGTCTTGGTACCAGCGAGATTTTGCTTATCGTAGTTGCTTTGTTGCTTTTGTTTGGTGGCAAGAAGTTGCCCGAGTTGATGCGTGGTGCAGGTCGTGGTATCCGTGAGTTCAAGGATGCAGTGAACACCGCTACTACCGTTGAGGAGGACAAGAAGCCCGAGACTAAGTCAGAGCCCAAGAAGGAGGAGTAACATATTAAGAGTGACGGGTATAGGGAAATGAGCAAAGAGCAGATTCACGACGAAGCGGAGATGACGTTTGGCGAACACCTCGACGAGGTGCGCAAGATTCTTGTCCGCGTATCAATTATTTTTGCGTTGCTCTTCATCGTGTTGTTCGCGCTGAAGGGTATTGTGTTGGATGTAGTATTCGCCCCCATTCGCGAGACATTCCCAACCAACCGACTCTTCATTTGGTTGTCGGAGTTGATGGGAACTGACGCGTTGAGAATCCACCCCGAAAATGTGGATTTGTTCAACAACAAGATGGCCGGACAGTTCCTCTTGCACATCAAGAGTTCTGTTGTGGGCGCATTCATCATCGCATTCCCATATTTGATATATGAGTTGTGGCTCTTCGTCAAGCCCGCAATCCCGCCACGTCAGCGCAAGCAGAGCATACGCTACGTAATCGAGACTCCCATATGGTTCATCATGGGTCTTTTGTTCGGTTACTACATCATCTCACCCCTTGCGATCAACTTCCTTGGTAACTACCAGGTTAGCGAGCAGATCAGCAACATCATCGATGTTAGCTCGTTCATGTCAACGGTTATCAGCGTGTCGTTTGCCGCTGCCATCGCTTTCCAGTTGCCGCTTCTGATTCGTTTGCTGGCTACGATGGGAATCGTATCGTCAAGTGGCATGCGTCAGTATCGCCGCATAGCCGCAGCCGCGCTGCTTATCTTTGCTGCCATAATTACGCCTCCCGATGTAGTGAGTCAGGTGCTTATCTTCGTTCCTTGCTACGCCCTGTATGAGTATGGTATCGGCATTGCCGAGCGTATCGAAAAGCGTCGTGAGCAGGAGGAGGCAGCATACCAGGCACAGGTAGCGGCCGAGAAAGCCGAGGCTGAGGCAAAGGCCAAAGCTGAGAAGGAGGCTGCTGAAAAAGAGGCTGCCGAGAAGGAGCAGAACAGCGCCAACGAGGAGTCGCAGAGCTCTGAGTCAGACTCTACGGTAGCAGAGGATGCAACACCAGAGGAGCCTGCTCAGGAGCCAAGCACAGAGCCCGAAGAGGAGGAACCCGCACAGGAGGAGCCCGAAGCAGAGGAGCCCGAAACAGAGAAGCCAGCAGAGAAATCGGCACCGAAGAGAGGCGAGCAGACCGACGAGACACCCGACAACCCCAACCCCGGCGACTACGAGGTAATGGAGGAGCATGAGGTGACATTCAGCGTAAGCGAGAGCTCGGAGGACGAGTTGGAGATCATGCGACGCTTCATGCCCAAGCAGGAGGAGTAGGCTAACGAGTTAACCACAACGGCATGGATAGACTTGGATTTTTCAAGCACGGACTTTCATCCCTGCTTGATGTAGCCCAATCGATCATCGGTCTGAAGCATGCCGCGGACTCATTCACCGAGGCTGTCGATGAAGCATTGAGCAACATCAAGACCGACATAGGTCTGCATCTGCCATCACTCGATGCACAGATGTATCAGGACCCGCAAGGTACGATTTGCGACATAGCCGAGATGGGTTACACGCTTCTCGAAGTGGGTGCATATACTCCCGGAAAGTCTCAGGACCAGAGCATAGCTCGCCTAAAAGAGTTAGCCGATGGTGCTGGCCTGAAAATAGCAGGTGTGCATATAAACAAACTATATGAACGCCCCGCACCCCAGGAGAATGAACCTGCCGATACGGAGTCTCAGGTTGCAGTGAAAGAGCCGGCAGATCAGAAGGCACAGCCCGACCCCAATGCGGAGTGGTGGCAAAAGGCACTGGATGATGCACAGGCACTGGGATGTCGTTATGTGACAATGGCTCGCATGCCAGACTACCCCACCGACGAGGTCATAGACGAGTACATCGCATACTTCAACCTTATAGGCGAGTTGACGGCAGAGCGCAAGATGCAATTCTGCTTCCACCCCCGCAAGGCGGAGTTACAGCGAGGAGAGGATTCGCTCTCGATATTTGACCGTATTGCCGCTGGATGTGATCCACAGAAGGTTGCATTCCAGATCGACACCTATGAGGCGACAGAGGCTGGAATCGATATTCTGGAGTTGCTCAATACGCAGGGTAAGCGCGTTGCACTACTGCACATACACGATTACGGCATCGTAGGCGAAAGCGGCAAGATAGACCTCGATAGTATCATAGCCAAAGGTGTGCGCACAGGCGTAAGAGATATAATGCTCGAGGTGAGCGACTACTCCATGCCACCGAAGAATTGCGTGGAGCGCAGCTTGCAAAACGTACAGAACCTACCGAGCGTAAGGTTTTGAGTACCAGCACAAACATGACTATGGCGCAACCAACCATGTCGGCATAGTACACAGAGAAGAATAAAGCAAAAAGCTTAAAATAAAACCTTTATTAACCTTAAAAACTTATAACATGTCAAAGAAGATCTCAAGAGCTGACTTTTTGAAGACCTCAGGTGCAGGTCTGGCAGCAATGACCGTTGTTCCCAACAACGTAATGGGAGCAGCCTTTGGACACAAAGCTCCATCTGACAAGTTGAATATCGCAGGTGTCGGCGTCGGCGGACGTGGTGCAAGCGTACTCAGCGACCTGGCAGAGGAGAACATCGTCGCATTGTGCGATACTGACTGGAACTATGCTAAGGGTCAGTTTGAGAAGTATAACAAGGCGCAGCGTTTCTGGGACTGGCGTGAGATGTACGACAAGATCGGCAATCAGATCGATGCCGTGATGTGTGCTACTCCCGACCACTCACACGCAATCGTAACAGCTGCTGCAATGGAGATGGGCAAGCACGTTTACACTGAGAAGCCTCTTGCTCACTCTGTATATGAGTCACGTTTGCTCACCAAGCTCGCTGAGAAGACCGGTGTTGCTACCCAGATGGGTAACCAGGGTTCTTCAGCTGAGGGCGTAGAGCAGGTATGTAACTGGATCTGGAATGGTGAGATCGGCGAGGTAACCCGCGTAGATGCTTTCACCGACCGTCCTATCTGGCCCCAGGGCTTGATGGTTCCCACTCAGGCTGATCCTATCCCTGAGACATTGAACTGGGATCTCTTCCTCGGCCCGGCTAAGTATCGTCCTTACAACCAGATTTACCAGCCCTGGAACTGGCGTGGCTGGTGGGACTTCGGTACAGGTGCATTGGGTGATATGGCTTGCCACATCCTCCACCCCGTATTCAAGGCCCTGAAGTTGCAGTATCCTACCAAGGTTGAGGGTTCTTCTACAACTCTTCTTACCGACTGCGCACCTAACGCACAGATGGTTAAGTTGGTTTACCCCGAGCGTGGCAGCATCCACAACATCAAGTTGCCCGAGGTAACTGTGACATGGTATGATGGTGGTTTGATTCCTCCTCGTCCCGAGGGATTGGAGCCCGGTAAGAACCTCAACGATGGTGGTGGCGGTGCAATCTTCTACGGTACCAAGGATATCCTCGTATGCGGTTGCTACGGTCGTAACCCCTACCTCCTCTCAGGTCGTAAGCCTGCTACTCCCAAGCGTGCGCGCCACGTCGAGCTCTCACACGGTAAGGATTGGATCCGCGCTTGTAAGGAGAACAAGAACTCTCGCACAAAGACTAACTCTGACTTCTCTGAGGCTGGTCCTTTCAACGAGATGGTTGTTATGGGTGTATTGGCAGTACGTCTGCAGTCATTGCACAAGACTTTGGAGTGGGATGGTGCTAACATGCGCTTCACCAACATCAAGCCTGATGAGACTATCCGCATCATCACCGAGGATAGCTTCTCAGTGACGGATGGTCACCCCACATTCACAACTAAGTACACCGATCCTATCAACGCACAGGAGTTCGTAGCTGAGATGATCAAGCACAACTACCGTGAGGGTTGGAAGCTTACTGATATGCCTAAATAGGTTTAACTAAAATAACAAATTACACAATGAAGAAAATTTTGATGATGGCCGCTATGGTTTCAATGTTGGCTAGCTGCGGTGGCAACGGCGCAAAGAAGGCTGAGGCACCCGCTGAGGACAATGCAAATACAGTTGTATTGTTCGATGGTAGCAGCACTGAGGGCTGGCGTGGCTATGGTATGGAGACTCTTCCTGCTCGCTGGACTATCGAGGACGGTTGCTTGAAGATCAACGGTTCAGGCGGTGGCGAGGCACACGTTGCTGACGGTGGCGATATTATCTTCGCTGCACAGAAGTTCAAGAACTTTGAGTTGGAGTTGGAGTGGAAGGTAGCTAAGGGTTCAAACTCTGGTATCTTCATCCTCGCACAGGAGGTTAAGAAGGAGGATGGCACTTACGAGCCTATCTACATCTCTTCACCTGAGTGCCAGGTATTGGATAACGAGAATCACCCCGATGCACGTTTGGGTAAGGATGGCAACCGTATGTCATCTTCACTCTACGACATGATTCCCGCGAAGCCCCAGAACTCAAAGCCTCACGGCGAGTGGAACAAGGTTAAGATCCTTTGCTACAAGGGTACTGTTGTTCACTATCAGAACGACGAGGCTGTTGTAGAGTACCACTTGTGGACTCCCCAGTGGACTGAGATGTTGCAGGCATCTAAGTTCTCACAGGAGAAGTGGCCCGTTGCTTTCGAGTTGTTGAACAACTGCGGTGGTGAGAATCACGAGGGTTACATCGGTTTGCAGGATCACGGCGACGACGTATGGTTCCGCAACATCAAGGTTACTATTCTCGACTAAGAGTATACCCGATAACTGCAAGGGCTACCCCACAGGGTGGCCCTTGTTTTAATATTATGATATGAGCCATATTATTTTTATAACTATCGCCATTCTCATCGTCTGTCTGGCCTCCACATCGTGGTACATACGACTGCGCTTTGACAAAACCCCCAAGGAGGATAAGTGGTTTGACAATATAGTCTATATCTTTTGTCCACTACTAACTACCTGCATAGGTGTTTTGTTTGCGCTATGGATAGACCGCAACGAGGCGGATATACGCCAACGTGAAGCCACTGTCAAAACACTCAAATTATGCCAGTTGGATGCCAACAACGCTCTTGACCTGATAAAGCGTCACGATAGTCTCTCGCAGGAACTCTATACCGCAGAATACATATTAAGAGTAAGGAGTACCATAGAGTCTTTTGGCATGCCCTACCCTAAAGTCATTGAGCAGTTACTATTTAGCGAAAACTCTCTTCTCAACTGTTCGACAGCATATCTTGAGACTATACTCCGCGAGCTCAATAAATTAAATCAACTGAGAGCAATGCTTGACGAGGTGGACAACGACCTTGACTTTGCACACTGCATAAATAGTTGTACCATTGCCTTAGAGGAGATATACGGTCTGACGAAGAACGAGATTCTCTACATTGAGGGAAAGTTATCGCAGGCTGAGCATGACCACGAAATAGATGTGGTAATGGATGGAACGTTACGTAAGCGGAAACTGGCCGAGCAAAGATCTCTCTATGAGAAGGCACTCAATAAGTAAACAAAAAAAAGCGCGAGCCCATAAGGGTTCGCGCTTTTCTATAATAAAGCTTCCACTACATTGCAAACGACAACGTCACACCCAATCGTGCGGGTTTGCCACAGTTGAAGAAGTTGCGATTCATCGACTTGAAGTAGAATGTGTAGAAGTCGCTATTGGTAAGGTTACGGCCCCACAACGAGAGTGAGAAGTCACCCTTACGCAACTCTACCGAGGCATTGAGCTGCGAGTAGAAGTTCTGATGCAGAGTGTTTGACTCGTTCCAGTAGATCTTGCCGGCACCCTGCCATGATGCAGAGAGTACAACCTCGTCAAGCACACGGCCACCAATCCACCAGTCGTATGTTGCACCGAGCGAGATGGTATGCTGCGGCGCATAGGGCAGATAGTTGCCCGAATAGTCGTTCACGCCATCGTTGAACTCCTCGAACTGCGCATGTGTA
>JAFOXS010000114.1 GCA_017391665.1 Alistipes sp.
CTGATTTTGCGGAGGAGGATGCTGCTCTCGATGCCGAGAAGGCTGGTCTTGCCATTGGTGAGGAGATGGCCGAGGAGGAGAGCGCTGCTGATGTTGACAAGGGCGATTTGAATGGTCGTTCGAAGCAGGAGCTTGTTGATTTGTTCTCATCTCTGCTTGAGAGTGAGCCCGTGCAGACTCTTCGCAAGAGCGTAGAGGCCATCAAGATTGCATTCTACAAGCAACATCGTGCCGAGGTCGATGCTGCCCGCAAGTCGTTCGAGGCTGAGCATGGCCAGGAGGCTGAGTTTACTCCCGCAGTTGATGCGCTGGAGGTGCGTTTGAAGGAGTTGTTCAAGGAGTATCGTCGCCGTCGTGATGAGTATATTGTCAATCTGGACTCTATCAAGGAGGAGAATCTTAAGACCAAGCTGGCAATCATCGAGGAGTTGAAGGAGTTGGTAAATTCCGACGAGACTCTCAATAATACATTCTCAAAGTTCCGTGACTTGCAGCAGCGCTGGAAGGATACGGGTGTTGTTCCCCAGACAAAGGTCAAGGATTTGTGGGAGACATATAACCTCCATGTCGAGAATTTCTACAATTTCATCAAGATAAACAAGGAGCTGCGCGATCTGGATCTCAAGAAGAACTACGAGCAGAAGGTGCAGTTGTGCGAAGCTGCCGAGTCATTGCTTCTGGAGCCTTCGATCGTAGAGGCTTTCCATAAACTGCAGAAACTGCATGATGAGTGGCGTGAGACAGGCCCCGTAGCCAATGAGTATAAGGAGTCGCTGTGGGAGCGTTTCAAGGCGGCATCGGCTCGTATCAATAAGCAGCACCAGGAGTATTTCGATGCAATCAAGCAGGAGCAGATGAAGAATCTTGCCCTTAAGAGCGAACTCTGTGCCAAGACAGAGGCTCTGGCTGAGCAGCCCTACACCACACGCAAGGAGTGGAACAAGGCGAGCGAGCGTCTGGTTGAGTTGCAGAAGATGTGGCGCGCCATCGGCTATGCTCCCAAGAAGGATAATACGCGTATATATGAGCGTTTCCGTACGGCTTGTGACCGTTTCTTTGAGGCCAAGCGCGAGTTCTATGCCGGCGTGAAGAGCGAGATGGAACACAATCTGGCTCTCAAGCAGGAGATTTGCGAGGCTGCCGAGGCTTTGCAGTCGAGCGAGGATTGGAAGCATGCTACCGAAGAGTTGCTTGCATTGCAGGCCAAGTGGAAGAGCGTAGGCGCTGTGTCACGTCGCTACTCTGATCAGATCTGGAAGCGTTTCCGTGCAGCATGCGATACCTTCTTTGAGCGTAAGTCGCAATATTTTGCAGGTATTGAGGGTGAGCACGAGGCAAACCTTCAGAAGAAGCTGGCTCTGATTGAGGAGATGTCGGCTGCCGATGTTAAGGCTGGCGGCTACGATATGATCAAGGAGTTCCAGCGTCGCTGGAGTGAGATCGGTTACGTGCCCATCAAGCAGAAGGATTCTATACTGAAGAAGTACAAGGCTGCCGTTGATCAGCTTTTCAATACATTGCGAGGTTCGGAGCGTGATCGCTCGATGAATCGCTTCAAGGAGCGTCTGCAGGGTATGAAGGGCGCGGGCGACAAGCGTATGAAGAGTGAGCGCGAGCGTCTGTTCAACAAGGTTCGTCAGATGGAGCAGGATATTGCTCTGCTGGAGAATAATATCGGTTTCTTCTCAAAGTCGAAGAATGCCGAGGCTATGATCGCCGACATTCGCGAGAAGATCGCCAAGTCGAAGCAGGAGTTGAAGGATACAATCGAGAAGATTCGCCTTATTGATGCTCAGGCTCAGGAGGGCAACGAATAACAGGATTATAAGAAAAAGTTCGCCAAGGGGTCGGACTCGCGGCCCGAACCGTGAGTCCGACCGTTAGGTTAGTTTAGATAAGAATTTTAAAGATATACAATTATGAAACTCAGTAAACCAAAGTACATCTTCGTTACGGGAGGTGTGGCATCGTCATTAGGCAAAGGTATTATTTCAGCCACTGTTGCACGCCTGCTTCAGGCTCGCGGCTATTCGGTGACGGTTCAGAAGTTTGATCCCTATATCAACGCTGAGCCCGGACGTTTGAATCCCTATGAGCATGGTGAGAGTTATGTTACCGAGGACGGAACGGAGTGTGACCTCGATTTGGGTCACTATGAGCGTTTTACCTCTATCACCACGACGATGAATAATACCGTGACTACGGGTAAGATCTATCGTGAGATTTTGGAGAAGGAGCGTCGCGGCGACTATATGGGTAAGACCGTGCAGGTTATTCCCCACATCACCGATGAGATCAAGCGTCGCATTCAGTTGCTCGGTGCTACCAAGAAGTACGATGTGATCATCTCTGAGATTGGTGGTACGGTGGGTGATATCGAGTCATTGCCCTACATTGAGTCTGTTCGTCAGTTGCGTAACCAGTTGGGTTATCAGAATTCGCTTTTGATTCACCTTGCATGGGTGCCCTATATGGCTGCCGCTTGCGAGATGAAGACCAAGCCCACGCAGCACTCTGTTAAGGAGCTGCAGTCGGAGGGTGTGCAGCCCGATGTATTGGTTCTGCGTGCAGAGCATAGCCTTGCCGAGGATGTACGCCGTAAGGTGGCTCTCTTCTGCAACGTTACGGAGGATGCCGTAGTGGAGTCAATCGATGTTCCCACAATCTATGAGGTGCCCTTGCGTATGCGCGACCAGCACCTGGATGATGTAATTCTGCGTAAGCTGGGTATTACGGATGCCGAGGAGCCTAACCTCAAGTCATGGAGCGAGTTCGTGGATAAGATCAAGAATCCCAAGTATAAGGTTGAGGTTGCATTGGTAGGTAAGTACACCGAGCTCCCCGATGCATATAAGTCAATCAACGAGTCATTCATCCACGCTGGTGCTATGAACCATGCAAAGGTGAAGGTGCACTATGTTCCTGCCGAGCAGGTGACCGATGAGAATGCTGCCGAGTTGCTGGGTGGCGTATCAGGTATCTTCGTGGCGCCGGGTTCGGGTGTTCGTGGTTTCGAGGGTAAGGTTGCTGCAGTGCGCTATGCTCGCGAGAATAACGTTCCCTTCTTTGGCGTAGGCCTTGGTATGCAGGCTTCAATCATTGAGTTTGCACGCGATGTATTGGGCATGCAGGATGCTCAGTCACGCGAGTTGGATCCCCAGACCAAGAGCCCCATCATCGACCTCATGGAGGAGCAGAAGAAGGCTACCGAGAAGGGTAGTACGATGCGTCTGGGTGGTTACACCTGCTCACTTAAGGCTGGCTCGAAGGCTGCCAAGGCATATGGTTCGGAGTCTGTTGTTGAGCGTCACCGCCACCGTTATGAGTTCAATAATGCATTCCTCTCTCAGTTCGAGGCTGCAGGTATGGAGGCTACGGGCGTTAACCCCGAGACAGGCCTTGTTGAGGTTCTGGAGCTCAAGCAGCACCCCTGGTTTGTTGCCGTGCAGTATAACCCCGAGTATAAGAGTACAGTGTCAACCCCTGCTCCTTTGTTCGTAGCCTTTGTTGCTGCCGCTATGGAGTATCAGTCAAATAATAAGGCCGCAGAGAAGGCTGAAAAGTAATATTAACTTAAAACCAAGAAATGGATAAGAAAACAATCATTGGAATTGTGCTCATGTCGCTGATCTTTATCGGCTATGTGCTCTACAATTCCAAGCAGCAGGCAGAATATCAGGAGTATTTGCAGAGCGTGCAGGTGGAGGAGCCTGAAGCGCAGGAGGCTACGGCTGTTGAAGCCGAGGCTCAGATTGCCGATTCGCTTGCGTTGGCTACGGCCGAGCAGCGTGAGGTGAATATGTTCGGCGAGTCGCTCGTTGCAGCCCGCAGTGGCGAGGTGAAGCAGATCAAGATGAAGAACGACTACCTCACAATCGACTTTACCACTCGTGGCGGTGCTATGCAGCGTGTGGTGCTGGAGGAGTACACCAAGTATGCACCCAAGGATGAGCGTACTGAGAAGGTTACGCTGTTTGATCCCGAGTCGGCTATGTTCGATATGGAGTTCTACGTTAAGAAGGGACTCAATAATGTAAAGGTAAACACTTCGGAGTATGTATTCCAGACCGAGGGTGTGCGTCGCGAGGGCGATCGTCAGGTGCTGACTATGCAGTTGGAGGTTGCTCCGGGTGCCTTCCTGCAGTATGAATATATATTGTATGATGAGAAGAATCCTTCGCGCGACTACCTTGTTGATTTCAACGTAAAGTTGCAGAACCTCTCTCCCGTCATGGCTCAGCAGTCTACACTGGGTCTTGCATGGAGCGATCGTACTTACCAGAATGAGCGTAGCTACAAGACCGAGAATATGTACACCACAATCTCTTACCGCTTGCCTGGTGAGGATGGCGTTGAGGATCTGGGTATGGGCGAGACGCGTGATGAGCAGGTACAGAGCGACGTGAATTGGGTGGCTTTCCGCCAGCAGTTCTTCTCGCAGGCCTTCATCGCTTACGATAACTTTGCATATGCCGATATGGGCTTCGTGGCCGAGGCTGATGGCTCGGGCTTCGTTAAGAAGTTCTCATCTCGTATGGGTGTGGCATATACACCCCAGACTACGGAGTATAATTTCGGTCTTTATTGCGGTCCTAACAAGTATGCCGTGCTGAAGGATGTTGTATCGCCCGATGGCGAGGAATTGTCTATGGAGCGTCTGATTCCTTTGGGTGGCTGGTTGGTAGGCTGGTTCAACCGCTGGATTGTAATCCCCGTATTTGACTTCCTGCGTAACTATATCGCAAGTTTCGGTATTATCATCCTTATCCTTACCATTTTGGTTAAGTTGCTTATCCTGCCTCTTACCTATAAGAGCTACCTCTCATCGGCTAAGATGCGCGTTATTAAGCCCGAGATGGATGCCCTGAATGAGAAGTATCCCAAGCAGGAGGATGCTATGAAAAAGCAGCAGGAGATGATGAACCTCTACAAGAAGGCCGGTATCAACCCCATGGGTGGATGTATTCCATTGCTCATTCAGATGCCTATCCTTATTGCGTTGTTCCGTTTCTTGCCCGTAAGTATCGAGTTGCGTGGTCAGTCGTTCCTGTGGTCGGATGACCTGTCGTCGTACGATAGCGTACTGGATTTGCCCTTCTCGATTCCCTTCTATGGTGATCATGTGAGCTTGTTCTGCTTGTTGATGGGTATCGCTATGATTGGATTCTCATATTTGAACTATCAGCAGACCGCTTCGTCGCAGCCCGGTATGGCAGGTATGAAGTTTATGATGGTGTATATGATGCCCGCCATGATGCTCTTCTGGTTTAACGACTATGCGTCGGGTCTGTGCTACTACTACCTGATTTCGCAGATTTTGACGATGATTATCATGACATCTATTCGTCGCTTCGTTGATGACGATAAGATCCGTTATATGATGGAGAAGAACTCTGCAAAGCAGAAGAACAAGAAGAAGTCGAAGTTCCAGCTCCGTTACGAGGAACTCATGCGTGAGCAGGAGGAGATGATGCGCCAGCAGCAGAAAGCCGGCAAGCGCAGATAAACTCTAAGGCATAAATCAAAAGTCGCCATCCTTCGGGGTGGCGATTTTTTTTGCTACATGTTTATAGGCAGGGTAGCGATGCGAAGCTTTATGAGATGTAGCCCGCTGTGTTAATATAGGTATAAAAGAAGAGGCCGCTCCGTAGAGCAGCCTCTTGGCATATATTGCAGTGGGGGATTACTCCTCCATCAACAACTCCAACATCTTGATTGAAGACTTGGCGATAGGAGTACCGGGGCCGAAGATAGCGGCAGCGCCATCCTGATACAACTCCTCGTAATCCTGTGCGGGGATAACACCACCAACAACTACGATGATGTCCTCGCGACCCAACTTCTTCAACTCAGCGATGATCTGGGGAACCAAAGTAAGGTGACCAGCAGCGAGTGAAGATACACCTACGATGTGTACGTCGTTCTCCACAGCCTGCTTTGCAGCCTCCTCGGGAGTCTGGAACAAGGGACCCATATCCACGTCGAAACCTACGTCGGCATAACCTGTAGCAACAACCTTAGCACCACGGTCGTGACCGTCCTGACCAAGCTTAGCGATCATGATACGGGGCTGACGACCCTCCTTCTTGGCGAACTCAGCGCACATAGCCTTCGCCTTCTCGAAATCTGCATCCTGCTTCATACCTGATGAATATACTCCAGAGATTGAACGAATAACTGCCTTGTAGCGACCTACAACAACCTCGCAAGCGTCAGAGATCTCGCCCAGTGTTGCGCGTACCTTAGCAGCCTCAACTGCGAGCTCAAGCAAGTTGCCCTCGCCAGTCTTCACGCACTCGGTGATAGCAGCCAACGCCTTATCAACGGCAGCCTGATCACGATTAGCGCGCAACTCCTGCAAACGCTTAACCTGGCTCTCACGTACTGCAGTGTTATCTACAGCCAAGATATCGATGGGAGCCTCTTTCTCCAAACGGTACTCGTTCAAACCGATGATCTTCTGCTCGCCAGAGTCGATACGAGCCTGTGTACGAGCTGCAGCCTCCTCGATACGCATCTTGGGGATACCAGTCTCGATAGCCTTTGCCATACCGCCGAGCTTCTCTACCTCCTCGATGTGAGCCCAAGCCTTGTGAGCGATCTCGTTGGTCAAAGCCTCTACGTAGTATGAACCAGCCCAGGGGTCAACCTGACGGCAAACGTTGGTCTCCTCCTGGATGTAGATCTGAGTGTTACGAGCAATACGAGCCGAGAAGTCGGTTGGAAGGGCGATAGCCTCGTCCAATGCGTTGGTGTGC
>JAFOXS010000272.1 GCA_017391665.1 Alistipes sp.
CAAAAAAATATTGACATGACAAGACTTATATATAAAATATTCACTCTGCTGTCTGCTACCCTGCTCTTTGCCTGCCAATTGCATCGTGCGGAGCAGAATGCGGAGATTGTAGTAAGCATAGCACCTCTGAAATATATCGTCGAGCAGATTACTGCCGGCGACTTCGAGGTGGATGTACTGGTGCCTGCCGGAACAAGCCCCGAGACTTTTGACCCCTCGCCCCGCCAGATGCAAAACGTACAGGACGCCACGCTGCTATTCACCACGGGACTCATTGAGTTTGAGCAGAACATCGTAGAAAGACTGGAGAATAAATCGCACGTCATCTCGCTCAGCCGTGGCATAGAGCTGATTGAGGGCGGACACTCACACGATGCTCACGCCGAAGAGCATCACGAGGGCGGTCACTCGCACCATCACGGCACCGACCCCCACATCTGGACCTCACCACGTGAACTGAAGACAATGGCTCGCAACGCCTACGAAGCCATCATCGAGCAATACCCCGACTCGGTGAAATACAGGGCGGCCTATAACGATTTTGTCGCGCAGCTCGATAATCTCGACACCATGTGTCAGCAGATGTGCGAGGCATCCTCGGCCAGGGCTTTTGTTATCTACCACCCTGCCCTAACCTACTTTGCCCGTGCCTACGGCATGGAGCAGATAGCCATTGAGACTGACGGCAAGGAGCCCTCGGCACGCCACATAGCAACACTGATCGAGCAGGCGCAGGAAAAGGGCATACACAGCCTACTCTACCAGAAGGAGTTTCCTCGTTCGGTTGTGGATGTGATTGCTCGCGACATGGGAGTCGAGGCTCAGGAGATAGACCCTCTCAAGGAGAATGTCATAGAGAATATCGCCGAAATAACCCGTTTAATTACAAGCAAATAGCCACCATCCGATGAACCATCACAACATCATACTTTCGCTTCGCAATGTAAGTGTCGCCTACGATGGATACGCCGCCCTGGAGGGTGTCGATCTCGACATCTACGACGATGATTTCATTGGCATCATCGGCCCTAATGGTGGTGGCAAGACAACGCTTGTGAAGGCTATCATGGGTGCAGTGCCCTATAGCGGAAGCATCACCATGGCCGACACATTACGCCGCAGCAACCATACAAAAATAGGCTATATGCCCCAGGTTAGCCAATTTGACATGCGCTTTCCCATATCGATCGAGGAGGTCGTGCTGTCGGGTCTGCAAACCGAAAAGGGGTTCTTTGGCCGTTATCGCCGTGAGGATAAGGCCAAGGCCAGAGATCTTATGGAGCAGATGGGCATTGCCGGATTGGCACAACGCGCCATAGGCGAGGTGTCGGGCGGACAACTGCAACGTGCCTTGCTATGCAGGGCCATCATCGCCGAGCCCCGACTGCTCATTCTCGATGAGCCGACCAACTTCGTGGACAATCGTTTCGAGCATGAGTTCTACAATATGGTCAAGCGTCTGAGCGAGAAGATGGCCATCATCATGGTGTCGCACGATTTGGGCACCATATCGAGCATCGTGAAGAGCATCGTATGCG
>JAFOXS010000241.1 GCA_017391665.1 Alistipes sp.
ATATAGCGACACTCGTTGCATGCGCAGGTCGAATCCTCGGGGGGAGCAGGGATAAATCGCTTCTCGGGATAACGCTTGCTCATCTCGGCCAGGATACCAGCCTCCGTAACGACGATAAACTCGTCGGCATCGCTCTGTCCGCAATACTCCAGAATACCTGCCGTAGAACCCACATAGTCGGCTACCTTCACGATATAGGCCTTGCACTCGGGGTGCACCACAATCTTCGCCGCAGGATGCTCCTCCTTGAGTTTGAGGATCTTCTCCAGTGAAAACTCCTCGTGAACCGTGCAAGCTCCGTCCCACAACACCATATTATCGCGGCCCGTGAGTTTCTGAATATATGAGCCGAGGTTACGGTCGGGAGCAAAGATGATGGGCTGGTCAGCAGGGATGCTATTTACAACCTGCAGGGCATTTGACGATGTGCAGCACACATCCGTGAGTGCCTTAACGCCCACCGATGTATTAACATATGATACAACTTTATGGTCGGGATACTTGGCCTTGAAAGCTGCAAAAGCCTCCGCATCGCACGACTCAGCAAGCGAGCAGCCAGCCTCAGGCACGGGCAGCAGCACCTTCTTGTCGGGCGAGAGAACCTTGGCAGTCTCGGCCATAAAGTTTACGCCAGCAAAGAGGATGATGGGGGCATCAATATCGCGCGCCTTCACAGAGAGCGCCAGCGAATCACCCAGAAAGTCGGCTACGGCCTGCACCTCAGGGGTGGTGTAGTAGTGAGCCAGGATGACAGCGTTCTTCTCTCGTTTTAACTCCTCAATTCGCTGTGCGAGTGAACTTTTTGTCATAGACGAAAAATTTAGTGGTTAGTCAACCATAATATTCATACTGATGTCCATTGCCTTTACGGTGTGGGTAAGCGCACCTACGCTGATATAATCCACTCCCGTAGCAGCAACCTCCTTCAGACGGGGGATATTCATATTACCCGATGCCTCGGCCTTGATCGAGGGGTTAGCACCCTTGATGATTGCTACGGCCTCGGTCATCGTAGCGTTGTCCATATTATCGAGCATAATGATGTCGGCTCCTGCCGCGATAGCCTCACGCACCTCGTCGAGATTTGTGGTCTCCACCTCGATCTTGATCTCGGGTGCGATGTTTGAGCGCACCTGCTCAACGGCCTTCGTAATGCCGCCAGCCATCTTGATGTGGTTATCCTTAATCATCGCCATATCGTACAGGCCCATGCGGTGATTTGTACCACCACCGTGCTTAACGGCCATCTTATCCAATACACGCAGGCCGGGAGCGGTCTTGCGCGTGTCGAGCAACTCGGTGTGGGTGTCAGCCAGCTCGCGAACATACTTCGCTGTCTCGGTAGCGATACCGCACATACGCTGGAACAGGTTCAGCGACAAACGCTCACCACGCAGCAGCGTAGGATACGAGGCCTCAATCTTCAGAATCACATCGCCCTTTGAAACAAAGTCACCATCCTTGAAGTAAGGGGTAAAGACGATATCCTGCTGGAAACGCTCATAAACCATCTTTACAATCTCCAGACCAGAGATTACACCCTCCTGCTTGGCAGTCATAGTGGCTACGGCGTTCATCGTTGCGGGGATAATAGATTCGGTGGTAATATCTCCTGTGTTGATATCCTCCTCAATACCCAAATCGAGGAGCTTGGTGATCAAATTCTCGTACTGCATATTTCGCTAAAAATTAAAATAATTACTATTTACTGGTGCGGTCGTAATCTCTGCACCCTTACGCTGCACCGAGTGCAGAGCGTAGGCCTCGTCGGCACAGGGGAAGTCCTCGCGGTAGTGACCGCCACGGCTCTCCTCACGCAACAACGCAGGCGACATAATCAGACGCGCAACACATAACAAACGGCGCGAAGCCTCGAGATAGTATTCACGGCCTGCAACCTTGCGCTCGGCCTGACGCTGCTTGATACTCTGCAACAGAGCCTCAATCTTCTTAAGGCCCGCCTTGAGTCCCTCCTCGCTGCGGATAATACCCGCATGTGAGTTCATAATCTCCGAAACCTGCTCCTTCAGGCTGGCATATAGCTCGGCATTTGTCTCATCCTTGGTATATTCGTGCTCGAAGTGGGGACACTCACCAACTGCGCCCACCTTAACCGAATCCTCAACGGCACGTGAGGCGAAGACCAGACACTCGATCAGTGAGTTCGAGGCCAGACGATTGGCACCCATAATACCCGTTGCCGCCACCTCGCCACACACGTAGAGGCGCTTGACATCGGTGCGACCCTCGTTGTTCGACATAACGCCACCCACCGAGTAGTGCGCCGCAGGCGCTACGGGAATCTCATGCGTGAGGTCATAGCCAAACTCCTTGCACTGGGCATATATACCCGGGAAACGCTGCAGGATCATCTCCTTGTCCAGATGCTTGAGCGAAAGGGTCACATAAGGCATCTGATCCTTCTGCATCTGCTTGTATATTGAGCGGGCAACGATATCGCGCGGAGCCAGCTCGGCCAGCTCGTGGATAGGCACCATGAATCGTTTGCCATTCTTGTCCAAAAGATGGGCACGCTCACCACGCACCGCCTCGCTGATCAGAAAAGCACGCTGCGAATCCTTCAGATAAAGACCCGAGGGGTGGAACTGGATGAACTCCATGTCGAGGATACGGCATCCCGACTTGTAGGCAATAGCCAAACCGTCGCCAATGGTTGTCTGCGGATTTGTCGTACGGGCATACACGGCCGACGCACCTCCCGACGTGAGGAACACATGGTTGGCAAAGAGCAGCACCTCACTACCCTTCTCGCCTGCCTGCTGCAGAGCCTCATTCTCGCTCCAGCAACGCACGCCGTAGCACTCTTGATCCTTGACGAGCAGATCCAGCAGAAGTGTATTCTCAAATATCTCGATATTATCGCGCTCGAGCACCTTCTTGATGGCAAACTCCGTGATCCAGCGTCCTGTGGCATCGCCACCGGCGTGAAGAATACGGCGCTTATGGTGTCCGCCCTCCAGACCCAGAGCCAGCGCTCCGTTGACGGTATCGAACTCCATGCCATCGGCTATGATCTCGGCGATACGGTCGGGACCCTCATTTACGAGTATCTCCACCGCTCGATTCTCACACAGGCCACGGCCCGCGATAAGGGTGTCCGATTTATGTATTTCGGGGTTGTCGTCGTGCGATGTTACGGCCGCAATGCCGCCCTGAGCATTGAATGAATTGCTCTCGCGAAGGAAAGATTTGGTAATCACGGCCACGCTGCCTTTTGCCGACGCCTTATATGCGGCATACAATCCGGCCAATCCGCTACCGACGATTATATAATCAAATTTACGCATCTTCGTAAGTATAATGATATGCAAATATCATCAAAAAACTTTAGAAAAACTACGTTTTCGCCGAAAAAATAGTACGTACGGCCTATATTTTCCCTCCTCGGACATAATTTTCAATTATCCTCATCGTGCGAAACAAAAAACCGAAGGCTGCCGACCTTTCCGCCAGCAGCCTCCGATTATATCCGAAAACAAGGTATCCTACTACTCGTTAGCGTTTGTCAGGGGCTTACCCTCATACTCGCCCGTAAGCGAGCGCAGGAACTCAACCATATCGCTGACCTCCGCCTGCGTAGGCTCAATATCGCACTGATAGATAGCCATATCGCGCACAGCCTCCTCCAGCGTCTGGCGTGTACCATCGTGGTAGTAGGGCCATGTGAGAGCCACATTGCGCAAACCCGGCACCTTGAAGCGATGGCGGTCGCGCTCCTCCTGCGTCTGCTTGAAGCGGCCATTATCCTCCTCGGTCAGCGCCAGACCTCGCTCCTCGAAGTAGTGACGACGCAGACCCATCAGCTCGTATGACTCACCGCCAAGGTTCACACCGGCGTGGCATGTAGCACAGCCGAACTCCTTGAAATACTCATAACCCTGAGCCGCCTGAGCCGAAATGGCACCCTTATCGCCCATCAGATACTTGTCAAATGGAGCGTTGGGCGTGATGAGCGTGCGCTCGAACTCCTCGATGGCATTGGTGATATTTGCCTCCGACCAGCCATCGGGATAGGCCTGCTCAAACTCCTTGGTAAGAGCCTTGTCGGCTGCGAGTTTTGCGATAATTTCGTCGAACGACTTTGAGGCCATCTCCACGGGGTTGAGCGGTGGTCCTGCCGCCTGATCAGCAAGCGTAGCGGCGCGGCCATCCCAGAACTGCACGAAGTTATATACGGCATTATATGTCGTGGGGGCATTCACACCACCCTTCTGACCCTCGACACCCTCCGAGTACTGCTTATTGTCAACACCTGCAGTCGAGAGATCGTGGCACGTAGCGCACGACACGGTGTTATCCGATGAAAGACGAGTATCATGATAGAGGATCTTACCCAGCGCCGCCTTGCGCTCGTCAACCGAGATGGTCTGAACGATAGGACGCACAGGCTCACTGCCAGCTATGCCATCGGCATAATACATCTCACGGAAAGATGCAGCCCACGCCTGAATGATATCACGCTTGGCCGAGGTCATCTGGCTACCCCAATGCACAAGGAAGTACTTTGCCGGGGGCATGCTCTGATCTGTGGCTACCTTCTCTACCTTTGCCACATCGACAGGATTAAGGACTCCACCCTCCGACAGAGCGGTCATAAGCGGTGCCACATCGAAGGCACGATAGCCCTGCTCCACATCCTGAAGCACCATATCACCCGCAACGGGCAACTGCGCATAGAACGGCAGCGACGGGTCGGCGGTATGGCAACTTGCGCAACCACCCTCACGCAAAATCTCCAACACCTGAGCATTCAATCCAAGCTCCGAGGCAGGGGGACGGTTCATGCCGCAATAGAGGGCTGCAACCGCAATGGCAGCAAACAATGTTGCAACCATAACAACAACTCTTCTTTTCTCCATAGTGTTATCTATTTTATGGTTTTCTTCTTTCGCAACAACAGATCTTTTGACCGAGCGCGTTGATGTAAAAATACTATTTTTTTATGACTTTCAAATATTTTTCTGCAAGAATCACACCCGCAAGCGATATTTTCAGTAAGTTTGTTCCTAAATAAAATATTTACGACCATGCGTATAGCCATCATCGGCGCCGGCAACATGGGTGGAGCCATAGCCCGCGCACTTGTAAAATGCCCATCACTGAAGGAGGCGCAGATCATCTGCACCACACGAACACAATCATCGCTCGACCGACTGCGCGAGCGCACACCTAACATGCAATTTACGCTCGACAACTGCGCTGCCGTAGCCTCGGCCGACATCGTTCTGCTGGCCGTAAAGCCTTGGCTCATGCGAGATGTTATTGAGCAGATACGCCCTGCGCTCAACCTCGAGCAGCAGATCATCATCTCTGTTGCTGCAGGCATCTCGCTCGACGACATGGCACAGATGCTGCATAGCGACAAGGCAACCATCTTCCGTCTTATACCCAACACCGCCATCGAGGTGATGTGCAGCATGACCTTCTTCTGCTCGCGCAACGCCACCGAGCAGCAGGAACAACTCATCACGCAGATCTTCAACGAGGCGGGATGCGCCATGGCTGTTGAGGAGAGCAAAATCGAGGCGGGCACCGCCCTGGCTTCGTGCGGCATAGCCTTCGCCATGCGATACATTCGCGCCGCTGCGGAAGCGGGCGTGGAGCTGGGATTCCGCGCAGCAGAGGCTCACAAGATAGTAGAATATACCGTAAAGGGTGCAGCCGAACTGCTACTGCACAACGGCAACCACCCCGAGGCCGAGATCGACAAGGTGACAACAGCGGGTGGAATAACCATCAAGGGACTGAACGAGTTGGAGCATGCCGGTTTCAGCTCGGCCGTAGTACGCGGACACAAAGCCTGCATAAAGTAAGAAGCACAAAAATAAAATTTCATGGAAGAGATAAGAATTGATCTGCGCATCCCCGCCGAGGCCGACCCACAGGAGAGCGCTCGTTGCATGGAGTTATGTTTCAAGATTAACCACACGATGCCCCTGAGTGAGGAGTACAATGCTCTGGTAAGAGAACTGTTTCTGGACAACATAGGCGAGGGCAGCCGCGTCATGCCTCCCATCACGGTGGTGCGTGGCAAGAGCGTAAAGATAGGACGCAACGTAGTGATTATGAACAACGCCCTGATGATGGCTGCCGGAGGCATCACTATCGACGACGATGTGATGGTAGCCGCCAATGCGCAACTCATATCGAACAACCACGACCTCTACGACCATGCCGTACTCACCTGCAAGCCCGTACACCTGAAGCGCAACTGCTGGATAGGAGCCGGAGCCACGATTCTGCCGGGCGTAACCGTTGGAGAGAACTCGGTGGTGGCAGCCGGAGCCGTGGTCACACGCGACGTGGAGGACAACACGGTTGTAGGAGGCAATCCCGCCCGCTTAATCAAGAGGTTATAAACCGCTCTGCTTGCGATATTTTTCGTTGCGTAAAGGTCTTTTTCAAAACAAAATGCACGGCCCTTCGCAATATTTATACTTTTAAGAAATTGCCCTTGCGAGTTTTTGGCGTAAATTGGCTAAAATAAGCACTATACAAAAACTTGCGTAAAACGGCTAAAAAGCGGCTTTCAGGCGTCTCGAAGGCCGTTTTTTGCTATTTTTTCACACTTTTTTCAACAAAAATTTGCTTCGATAGTTTTTTTTATCTATTTTTGTATTTACGAAAAACAAAATAACCAATACCCATATTTTTAAATTAACTCCGAAAAACAGCCTATTTTTTCAGTTTTTTACACAACTCCTCGATTTGGTTATTTCAAATCGAAAAAAACGGTCAACTGATTCTTGAAAATTACATCTATCGGGGTCCCGCATCCGATTCGATGGTAAAACATCGAAAATTGGTGTAGCCACTACCCAAGCGGGATGGTTAGTAAGTATTTCGCCCCGGGCCATTCATTGGCCTGGGTTTTTTATATCTACACAACAACAAAGGCTGCCGACAGGATAGTCAGCAGCCTCTAAATCTTACATCAGAATATTCTCTACTTGGGAAGGTTGAATGCGCGTGTCATCTCAGCCATCTGCTCGTCGCTCATACCGTCGGGCTCGAAACCCATTGACTTCGAGGCGATATATATCTGTGCCGACTTATTAAGCACATCGACCTGATCGAAAGCCGACATGATATCGGTATCAACAGCGAAGACACCGTGCTTCTCCCACATCACCACATCGTAGTCATCCAGCTCCTTGAGCGTAGCATCGGCCAACGCCACAGATCCAGGCAACATATAGGGGATAATACCCAGACCGCGCGGACAGAATGCCTTGGTCTCGGGGATCATGCTCCACAGCAGACGAGTAGCAACAT
>JAFOXS010000094.1 GCA_017391665.1 Alistipes sp.
AGTCAGATGCCGAGAACAAGGCAATGCTGGTGAACAACTACGACTGGATGAAGGAGTTCTCATTCCTCGACTTCGCACGCGACATCGGCAAGTGCATCACCGTAAACTATATGATGGCCAAGGACTCTGTCAAGAAGCGTTTCTCGGGTGAGGGCGAGGGTATGTCATTTACCGAGTTTACATATCAGCTTCTGCAGGGTTACGACTTCCTGCACCTCTATCAGACCATGAACTGCAAGGTTCAGCTGGGTGGTGCCGACCAGTGGGGTAATATCACCACAGGTACGGAGCTTATCCGTCGTAAGCTGGGCTCGGAGAATGAGGCATTTGCCATCACCTGCCCGCTGATTACGAAGGCTGACGGCACGAAGTTCGGCAAGACCGAGAGCGGCAACGTATGGCTCTCACCCAAATATACCTCACCCTACAAGTTCTACCAGTTCTGGTTGAACGTGAGCGATGAGGATGCAAAGCGCTATATCAAGATCTTCACCCTGCTCGACCGCGAGACCATCGAGTCTCTGATCGCTCGCCACGAGGAGGCACCCCACATGCGTGAGTTGCAGAAGACTCTGGCTAAGGAGATTACCACGATGATTCACTCTGCCGAGGAGTACGAGAAGGCTGTAGAGGCATCGCAGATTCTCTTCGGTGGTGCTACATCGGAGGCTCTGCACCGTCTGGATGAGCAGACTCTGTTGCAGGTGTTCGAGGGCGTACCCCAGTTTACCATCAAGCGCGAGCAGTTGGGTTGCACGTTCGTTGATATGTGCGCCGACCTAACGAAGGTATTCCCCTCAAAGGGCGAGTGTCGCAAGATGGTTCAGGGCGGTGGCGTATCGCTCAACAAGGAGAAGGTTGCCGATCCCATGCGTGCGGTTACCGAGGCCGATCTTATTGCCGACAAGTATATGATTGCACAGCGCGGCAAGAAGAACTATTACCTTATCATCGTAGAATAAGTTATGCTCTACACTATTCGCCTTGAGCAGATGGAGTTTCGTGCCTATCACGGCTGCTACGATCTGGAGCAGCAGGTGGGCAACCGTTTCATCGTAGAACTTACGATCACCACACCCTTAGGTGCTGTGGCTGATGAGGATGCGGTGGAGAAGGCAGTGAACTATCTGACCGTATATGAGAAGGTGCGTGAGGTGATGCGCATCAAGTGCCGCACCATCGAGCGAGTAGCACAGAACATCATCGCGGCAGTGCGCGAGCTCTACCCCGAGATCGTAGAGGTGGAGTGCATGGTGGCTAAGTTAGCCCCGCCACTCGGAGGCAAGGTGGGACGTGTGAGCGTAACGCTGAAAGGATAAAGAAAAAGAGTAGTTCCGAAATGGACTACTCTTTTTTATTTTGCTCTTCTCGGAAAATCTTATCAAAAATCTCTCGCAGGCGATCTCTGTCTGCAATTATCGTACGCAGCTGGGCAAGGCGCTCGGCATTATCATTCTCCTCGTCCTCGATCCACAGACGAAGGTAACCACCCTCGGCATACTTCTCCTCCAGATGCTGCAGCGAGCGACGCCAGTGCCCCTCATAGTCGAGCGCTGGGAAATTAGCAATGCTGTACTGCACCGTGCGACGTACAATCAGTTCGGGAATTATCAGGCGGTCGGCTTCGGCCACGATACATCCATATATCGTGCGTGGGGCATGCTCGGCCGAGGCACGATGATCCTCCACCGCATCGGCCATCGTAAGGATCTGCTCCTGCGTAAACCAACGTCGCAACATCTCATCCGCCATCACAATGCGCGACGAATCCCTGTGGTGCCACTCGCGGCCATATGTTAGACCCGTATCGTGGTACGCCGCCACGACATAGACCATCTCCTCATCCACATCGAAGCCACGAGCGAGCTGCGCGCTGCGCTCGATGACCTGCCGTGCATGATCGCGGCGGTGGCCACGATCGAAGCCGTCGTAGAGAGGCAGAATATTCTGTTCGATATATGTAATTATCTCTTGTCGTATCATAGTGCATGGTTTTTGCTGGGCAA
>JAFOXS010000314.1 GCA_017391665.1 Alistipes sp.
GTGGTGGTACACTCGGTCTGTTAGTTTCGGCTGGCGTTGTGGTCTTTGCCTCGATGGGTATTACGGAGAGCTGGCGTGCCGCCTTCATCTTCCCCTCGGTGGTAGCCATTCTCTTTGCTGCCTTCTGCTGGTGGACTCTGCGCGATACGCCCGAGTCATGCGGTTTGCCACCTATTGAGGAGTATCGCAACGACTATACCAGCCGCAAGGCTGCCGCAGGCGAGGAGACAACCATTCCGTTCCGCCGCTTGTTTGTCGATTACGTCTTTAAGAATCACCTGTTGTGGATGATTGCCATAGCCAACGTATTTGTCTATTTCGTACGTTACGGTATCAGCGACTGGTCGCCCACCTACCTGCAGGATATGCAGATCATGTCGGCCTCGGAGAGCCGTGTGGCATTCTCGTTGTTTGAGTATGCGGGTATCCCCGGCACGATTATCTGCGGATGGCTCTCATCTCGCTTCTTCCAGGGTCGTTGTGCTCCCGTCAATGTGATCTATATGCTTATGGTGCTCGTAGGCGTTTTGTGCTACTGGCAGGCTGACGCCGTGGCCTCGGTATTCGGTGGCGCACAGGCTCTGCCTATGGTGATCTATTTCTCATTGGGTCTTACGGGCTTTGCCGTGTATGGTCCTATTGCACTTATCGGTATTCAGGCGCTGAGCTTTGTGCCGAAGAATGCTGCGGGTACTGCTGCCGGCTTTGTTGGCCTGTTCGGTTATCTGCTCGGTGATGCGCTCCTCTCAAAAATTATTGTCGGTCAGGTGGCCGGTTCTGATCTGGGCTGGGGTGTTACATTCTGGATGTTCATCATTGCCAGTGTCGTAGCCACGCTGATATGCGCAGTTACATGGCGCAAGGAGGCCCAGTTGATGCAGCAGCGCGCACAGCAGTAGTATATCTAACATAACGATTTATGCCACGATAGGACAAAATGTCTTGTTGTGGCATTTTTTTATGCCATTATCTGCCACTTTTCGAAAGGAATGTCCGATTTAGGCTCTTGGCAAAGGTTTTGCGTTGGATTGATGTGAAGTTGAAAGCAAACAAGTAAAAACAATATACGATGAACATCAATTCACTTACAATCAAAGCGCAGGAGGCATTGCAGACTGCATTTACTCTTGCACGCGAGGCGGGTCAGCAGGCCGTGGAGCCGCAGCACCTGCTTCTGGCGCTTACGCGCGAGGATGACTCCCTGTCGGCATTTTTGCTTGGCCGCGTAGGAGTCAATGTGGCTATGCTCCGCGAGGAGGCACGCCGCGCCGCAGCATCATTGCCGAAAGTGTCGGGCGGCAATGGCGAGCAGTATTTCTCTTCAGACACGTCGAAGGTCATCCAGCGTGCGGTGGATTTCACACGTACGTTTAATGATAAGTACGCCTCGGTGGAGCATCTTTTGCTGGGGCTTGTGGCCGAGCGAGGTGCAGCCTCCGACATGCTTAAGCGCGCGGGCGCATCGGAGAAGGAACTGATTGTTGCCATTCGCGAGTTCCGCAAGGGTGCAACGGTTGATTCGCAGACCTCGCAGCAGGAGTTCAACGCTCTGGGCAAGTATGCCATCAACCTCAATGAGATGGCTCGTAGCGGAAAGCTCGATCCTGTTATTGGCCGTGACGAAGAGATCCGCCGCGTGTTGCAGATTCTCTCGCGTCGCACGAAAAATAACCCCATCCTCGTGGGCGAGGCAGGCGTTGGTAAGACAGCCATTGCCGAGGGTATTGCCCACCGAGTGGTCAATGGCGATGTGCCCGAAAATCTTAAGTCGAAGCTGATATTCTCGCTCGATATGGGTGCGTTGGTGGCGGGAGCGAAGTATCAGGGCGAGTTTGAGGAGCGACTCAAGGGCGTTGTGCAGGAGGTTATTGCCAGCGATGGCGAGATACTGCTCTTCATCGATGAGATACATACGCTGGTCGGTGCGGGTAAGTCGAGCGGAGCGATGGATGCAGCCAATATCCTCAAGCCTGCCCTTGCACGTGGCGAGTTGCGCACCATCGGCGCTACGACGCTCGATGAGTTCCAGAAGTATTTCGAGCAGGATAAGGCCTTGGAGCGTCGTTTCCAGAAGGTTATGGTCGATGAGCCTACCACCGAGGATGCTATCTCTATCCTGCGAGGCTTGAAGGAGCGTTATGAGAGCCATCACAAGGTGCGCATCAAGGATGAGGCTATTATCTCGGCCGTGGAGCTCTCGCACCGCTATATCACATCGCGTTTTCTGCCCGATAAGGCTATCGATCTGGTGGATGAGGCGGCATCGCGCCTGCGTCTGGAGATGAACTCCGTGCCCGAGGATATTGATACGCTCGACCGTCGCATACGTCAGTTGGAGATTGAGCGCGAGGCTATCCGCCGCGAGAATGACAAGGAGCGTGTGGAGACACTCACACGTGATATCGAGGAGCTCAAATCCAAGGAGGCTGCTCTGCGTGCCAAGTGGCAGGGTGAACGCGACCTGTTGCAGAAGATACAGCAGAATAAGGAGTCAATCGAACACCTCAAAATCGAGGCTCAGCAGGCCGAGCGTGCAGGCGACTATGGCCGTGTGGCGGAGATTCGCTACGGTAAGATTACGGAGGCCGAGCGACAGATTGAGGCTCTGCAGGAGCAGTTGCGCATGACCACAGCCTCGGGCGATGCGATGATCCGCGAGGAGGTCACGTCGCAGGATATAGCCGAGGTGGTTGCCCGCTGGACTGGCATCCCTGTGCAGCGTATGCTCTCTTCGGAGCGCGAGAAGTTGCTCCATATGGAGGCGGAGTTGCACCGTCGTGTGGTGGGTCAGCAGCAGGCTATTGAGGTTATCTCGGATGCTGTGCGTCGTTCACGTGCGGGCTTGAACGACTCGCGCAAGCCTATCGGTTCGTTTATCTTCCTCGGAACGACGGGTGTAGGTAAGACCGAGCTGGCGAAGGCCCTGGCCGAGTTCCTCTTCAACGATGAGCAGATGATGACCCGTATCGATATGAGCGAGTATCAGGAGCGTCATAGCGTCTCACGTCTGGTCGGAGCGCCTCCGGGATATGTGGGCTACGATGAGGGCGGACAACTCACCGAGGCGGTACGCCGCAAGCCTTATTCGGTGGTGCTGCTCGACGAGATCGAGAAGGCGCATCCCGATGTCTTCAACATCCTGTTGCAGGTGCTCGATGATGGTCGCCTTACGGATAATAAGGGTCGTACGGTCGATTTCCGCAATACGATAATCATTATGACCTCGAATATGGGCTCTCACATCATTCAGGAGAACTTTTCTGCGGCCCTTGCCGATGGCAAGGTGTCGGAGGATGTGGTGGAGCGCACACGCAGGGATGTGATTGAGATGCTCAAGATGCAGCTCAAGCCCGAGTTCCTGAACCGTATCGACGAGATTGTGATGTTTGAGCCTCTGACGCGTGCCGACATTGAGCGCATTGTAGATATTCAGATGGGCATCATCAGCCGCATGTTGCAGCATAATGGTATCTCGCTCGAGTACACCGCTGCAGCACGTGAGGCGATAGCGCAGATGGGTTACGATCCGTTGTATGGTGCTCGCCCCGTGAAGCGTACGATCCAGCGCGAGGTGGTGAACGATCTCTCGAAGCGCATACTTGCTGGCGAGGTGGATCGCGATAAGGCCATTGTGATTGATGCTCAGGATGGTAAGTTGACCTTTTCTAACTAAACATAAAATTTCCTTTTTCATTCGGGGTGGTAGATTTTACCACCCCTTTTTGTTGTTTTTGCTACTAAAATAGTATATTTGCCCTATCAAAATGTATAATTGCAGATGAGTTACAGACATCTTACCTATGCCGAGATCTCGGCTCTTGAGGCGCAGGCCTGCACGGCCGAGGAGTGGAGCCGTGTGATGGTTGCCGAGCGTTTTTCTACCAATAACGTCCACAATGTCCGTTTTTCGGGCGATGTGCGTCTGGGTGTTTTCGATCGTGAGTTTACCTTAGACGGCGGCCTTAAACGTGTGGCTGGAGTGCGTCACGCTACGCTGCATAATGTGGTGGTGGGCGACAATTGCTCGATAGATAACGTGCATAACTACATTGCCAACTACACCATCGGTCACGATACGCTTATCGAAAATGTCGATCTCATTCTGGTCGATTCTCACTCCTCATTCGGCAATGGCGTAGCGGTCAATGTGCTCAACGAGACGGGTGGCCGCGAGGTCTATATCAGCGATAAACTCTCGGCACATACAGCCTACATAATG
Source organism: Alistipes sp. (assembly GCA_017391665.1). Taxonomy (GTDB): domain Bacteria; phylum Bacteroidota; class Bacteroidia; order Bacteroidales; family Rikenellaceae; genus Alistipes. The sequence goes on from JAFOXS010000314.1 coordinate 4,220, forward strand.
GCTATGTATCGCCACCGTCCTGCGCTGACCGAGCGTCTAAAGCAGATGACCGACCACTACACCTCGAAGCACTCCTCGTCGATGGGTAGCATAGGCTCTTTTGTGAAGATTACCAACTCGGGTTCGCTGCGCAACGTCCGCATCGGTGACTACTGCACCGTGGCGGGCACCTCACGTCTTACCAATGGTTCGATAAACAGTAATCTGCAGGCTCCCGTGCATATCGGTCACGGCGTGGTGTGCGACGATTTTATCATCTCGAGCGGCACGCGTGTAGATGAGGGTGCTATGCTCTCGCGTTGCTTTGTAGGTCAGGCGTGCA
>JAFOXS010000112.1 GCA_017391665.1 Alistipes sp.
AAAGTGGCTTACCATACGGCTTGCCATATGGAGAAGTTGGGATGGAGTTACTACTCGATAGAGCTGTTGCGTATGATTCCGTCGGTAGAGCTTACCGTGCTCGATTCGCAGTGTTGCGGTATTGGCGGAACATATGGCTTCAAGAAGGAGAACTATCCAACGGCGCAGGCTATCGGCGACGGTATCTTCCGCAAGATTGAGGCGTCGGACTGTGACCTAGTTTCGACGGACTGCGAGACGTGTAAATGGCAGATTGAGATGTCCACATCGAAGCCCGTTGTGCATCCCATTTCTATTTTGGCCGAGGCCATAGAATAAACAAAATCCCTGACCTGCGGGTCGGGGATTTTTTCTTACATATTATTAGCCTGCTCCCATATCGTTTGCAGATTGTCGGGGTTGAACTCTACGTCCAGTGCTACTACCTTGCCGCTTCGATCTATGAGAAATGTGCGGGGAACGTACATCGATGCATATAGGCTGTAGATCGCTCGGTCGGGGTCGATGCCCATCTCAAACGGGAAAGAGTATTGATCGCGGAATGCGATGGTCTCCTCTCGTGTCTCCTCGCGCGATATTGCCAGTAGTTTGAATCGTGGAGGATTTTCGCTTATAAGGCGTTTTAACTCCGCAAACTGATTATGGCAATCGGGACAAGATGTGGAGAAGAATACCAGCATTACAACCTCTCCACGCAGTGATGATAATCTTCTCTCTCCCGCATCGATCAATTGCACCGAGAAGTCGGGAGCCATCTCGCCAACGTTGACATAGGTCGACTCCTCGTGCGAGGGCTGATTCGACATAACACATCCCGTGGCAAAGAATAACATGGCCATGCACAGTATGAAATAGTATCTGATCTTCTGATGTTTCATGTGTTAAAGATAGTGAAAAATATCGTGAGCAGTGCAAATAAACGAAAAAAGCAGCACAATGGGTGGTGTTTCTTGTATAAAACCAATATAATATAAATACAATCTGTCATTTTATAACACAAAATAGTATGTGATTACTTGACTTTTACCGCTCGAAATCGTAAATTTGTTATGCCTTGCGCCATGGGCAAGGAGCGTCGTGCTAAATGATGTAAATTATATACTTCACAATTATGAAAACACAACTAATTTCTTTCAATTACAACCGTAATCAGGTTACTGCAGGTATTCTGCATATTGGCGTAGGTAATTTTCATCGTGCCCACGCAGAGTATTATACCAATCTTCTTCTTGAGGATCTGTCACAGCAGCAGTGGGGTATATGTGGTGCCATGCTACTGCCCACCGATGAGCCCTTGTATCGTGCGCTGAAGGGTCAGGAGCAAATCTATACACTTACCGTGTGTGGCCGTGACGGTGTGGATGAGGCATATCGTATTGGTTCGCTGGTTGAACTTTACTGGGCTATGGAGGAGGCTGAGGCTATCCTTGCAAAGATTGCTGATAAAAATATTCGTATTATTACACTCACCATCACCGAAGGTGGATATAATATGGAGAAATCGACAGGAGAGTTTATTCTTGATGATCCTGCTATTCAGCACGATTTGCAGAACCCGCACGCGCCAAAGACCGTATTCGGATTCATAGCCGAGGGTTTGCGTCGCCGCAAGGCTCTGGGAAATGGCCCTGTAACGATTCTCTCGTGTGATAATCTTCAGCATAATGGCAATACCGCCCGCAAGGCTTTCAGTACATTCTTCAAGGCACAGGATGCGGAGTTGGCAGAGTGGGTAGCCAATAATGTTACATTCCCCAATAGTATGGTCGATCGCATTACACCGGCCACTCGCCCCGAAGATATTGTGCGATTGAATGAGAAGAATGGTACGGAGGACAAGGCGCCAGTCTATTGCGAAGATTTCATCCAGTGGGTAATCGAGGATAACTTCATCGCAGGCCGCCCTGCGTGGGAGCAGGTAGGAGCTGAGTTCACCGACGATGTAACCGCATACGAGAATATGAAACTCAGTCTGCTCAATGCCTCTCACACATTGTTGTCTTACCCCTCTTTCCTTGCGGGGTATCGCAAGGTGGATGATGCGATGCACGATGAGCGCATAGCCAGGTTCGTGCGTGTATTTATGGATGAGGATATTACGCCCTACGTCCCTGCTCCCGGCAATACCGACCTTGAACTCTACAAGCAGACTCTTGTTGAGAGATTTGGCAACCGCTCGGTAAGCGACCAGGTGGCACGCCTCTGCTTTGATGGCATATCCAAGTTTCCTGTATATGTTATGCCCAATCTAATCAAGATGATTGCAGATGGCGCAGCCCTTAAGCGAGTGGCATATCTGATTGCAGCCTATCGCCACTATCTAAAGTATAAGGTGGACGACAATGGAGCGTCGTTTGAGGTTGCTGAGCCGTGGCTCACCGCAGAGGATGAGGCCGTTATAGCGAGCGATAATCCCGTCGATTTCTTGTCACTATCGGCTTTCAGCAGTACCGATCTGAAGGCAGCGCAGAGATTTGTAGAGTTAAATCTGCAGATGGTGGACGATATCAAGCAGCGTGGTGCTATGCCGGTGCTTGAGAGTATATTGTAAAGGTCGTTAACCCCAAACTTAGATGTTATGAATATGCAAAAGCGCAATGGCCTTGGACCCTTTGTGGTTCTTACATTCATATATTTCATAGTAGGCTTTCTGACTACCGTGAATGGGCAGTTCCAGGGGCCGCTGAAGATTGCGTTCCTCTCGCACGCCGATGAACTGCGCAATACGCTCACCACGCTTATCTCGTTCTTCTTCTTTCTGGGTTATCTGCTCAACAGCTCGCTGGGCGGCAAGTGGATTAACCAACACGGATACAAGATAACGCTTCTGCGCGCTCTGTGTGTGATGGTCGCTGGTCTGCTCACCTACTCGCTATCCTCGTGGGTGGTGGTGCACTATGGCGATGCACACCTATCGATTATGGGCGATCAGGTGCCCTATGGCTACTTTATCTTCCTGCTCGGATCGTTCCTTATGGGTACATCGGCTGCTCTGTT
>JAFOXS010000345.1 GCA_017391665.1 Alistipes sp.
ACTCGTCTCACCTTCTGAATATGAAGGCTACGCTGCAGGCCGCATCGGCACGCACCCTGGTCCTGATTGATGAGTTCGGTTCGGGTACGGAGCCTGTCATCGGAGGAGCCATCGCAGAGGCTATACTTGAACGACTGCTTGAAAAGGGTTGTTATGGAGTGATTACAACCCACTACTCAAATATAAAGTATTATGCAACGGGTACCGACGGTATTGCCAATGGTGCCATGATGTTCGATGTGCAGAATATCCGTCCTCTGTTTAAGTTGGAACAGGGTAAGCCGGGTAGCTCGTTTGCCATCGAGATTGCCCGTAAGATCGGTCTTCCCGAGGATATTATCCGTGTGGCAAGCGATAAGGCCGGTAGTGACCATATCAACCTCGAGCGTCAGTTGCGAGAAATTGCGCGTGACCGCCGCTACTGGTCGCAGAAGCGCGACCGCATCCGTCTTACCGACCGCAAGGTCGAGGAGCTGGAGTCGAGCTACACCGAGCAACTGTCACGTATCAAGGAGGAGCGCAAGGAGATTCTGCGTGAGGCCAAGGAGGAGGCGCAGCGCCTTATCTCTGATGCCAACCGTCAGATTGAGAATACGATACGCACCATCAAGGAGGCGCAGGCCGAGAAGGAACTTACTCGCCTGGCACGTCGTGAACTGGAGGAGTTCAAGGAGACGGTCGAGAGTGTTGGTTCATCGTTCGATGGCGAGAAGGTTGAGCGCGAGATGGAGCGATTGATGCGTCGCAAGGCTCGTCGCGAGGAGGATAAGAAGCGTCGCGGACAGGCTCCGGCGGAGAAGCCTGCTGAGGCTGCTCCCGCACCCAAGCCCAAACCTATCGAGGTAGGCTCGAAGGTGCGAATCGCAGGTCAGGAGATGCCGGGTGTGGTGCAGAGCATCAAGGGCCGCAAGGCTCAGGTAGCCTTTGGCCAGATCCTTACGACGGTCGATTGCGAGAAACTTGTCGTTGTGTCGAATGCTGAATATAAGAAAGCTGTAAAGCCCGTTATGCCCCGTACGGTACTCTCGGTAGATATATCGAGCCGTAAGCTTAACTTCCGCGATAGCGTCGATGTGCGCGGTATGCGTGCAGCGGAGGCATTGGAGGTTGTGCAGGATTTGATTGATGATGCCCTTATGGTGGGTGTTGGAGGTGTTACCATCCTGCATGGCAAGGGTACGGGAGCACTCAAAGAGGAGATACGTCGTTATCTGCGCTCCATTTCGGAGGTCGCCTCGGCTACGGACGAGCATGCCGACCGCGGAGGTGCAGGTATTACTGTTGTGAGATTTCATACAAACTAAATAGATGAGATACCGTTTGTCGGACATAGCACGAATGTGCGGCGGTGAGTTGCGCGGACGTGATTGCTGGGTGGGTGATGTTGTCACCGACTCGCGTCGCTGTGCCTTTGGCGCAGGAGCTATGTATGTGGCTATGCGAGGAGTGAACCACGACTCACACGATTACATAGCCGATATGTATCGCATAGGTATACGTGCCTTTATGGTTGAACGTATATCGCTGGAGGCCGAGGATGCAGGATATGTATGTGTGGATAATGCGTTGGAGGCATTGCAGCGTCTGGCGGCAGCACATCGTGCCTCATTTAAGGGTGTGGTTGTAGGTATTACGGGTTCCAATGGCAAGACCATCGTCAAGGAGTGGACTGCCCGAGCCCTGCCTACAAGTGTAAAGTTGATAGCCTCGCCGATGAGTTATAACTCTCAGTTGGGTGTGGCTCTGTCGCTGCTTATGATCGAGGGCGATGAGGATGTGGCACTCATTGAGGCTGGTATATCCGAGGCGGGTGAGATGGAGCGTCTGGAGCGCATGATCAAGCCCGATGTGGTTGTGATGACCTCGATTGGCGATGCGCATCAGGCCAATTTTGCAACTTTGGAACATAAGGTGCGAGAGAAACTTATCCTTGCCCATCAGGCCCGACGCATTGTCTTCCACTCGGATTATTCGGAGGTTGAGAAAATAATTGCTGAATTGCAGCTACCATTTGTTGATGCAGCCCTGCAGGAGGTTGAGGATCAACCGTTACACAACGAAGCAAAGCGTGTCAACCGTCAGTTGGTTAAGGCTTTGTGCGAGGAGTTGGGCTATGACTGCATGTTGCCCGATAATTTCGATGTTGCCATGCGTCAGGAGGTGAAGGAGGGCGTGTACGGCTCGAAGATAATCAACGATTCGTACAACTCTGACATCAACTCCTTGGCTCTGTCGCTGGATATGTTGCGTTCGGTGTCGCTGGGTGGCCCGACACTTGTTATTATGTCCGATATTCTGCAGAGCGGTATGACGGACGAAGAGTTGTACGGACGTGTATCTCAACTCGTTAAGCGTGCCGGAGTGGATGTGCTGATTGGTGTTGGCGAGAGAATAAAGGCTCATCGCACATTATTCGAATGTGAAACACGTTTCTATGATACAACTGAGGAGTTGATGCGCTCACTCACACATGAGGATATTGAGGACCGCACGATTCTTCTCAAGGGTAACCGTCGCTCCCGTTTTGAGACTTTGTGCCATCAGTTGGAGCGCCGCAGCCATACAACGACATTGGAGATCAACCTCGATGCAATGACGCATAACGTAGGTTATTTCCGTCGTTTTCTGCCGATGAACCACCGTCTGGTGGCTATGGTCAAGGCACATAGTTATGGTGCGGGTGATGTCGAGGTTGCACAGCTCATGCAGCGTCTGGGCATAAGTTATCTTGCCGTAGCCTTTGCCGATGAGGGTATCGTACTGCGAGAGAAGGGTATAACGATGCCCATCGTAGTGCTTAATGCCGATGCCGGCAGTTTCGATAAGATGATTGCACACTCGTTGCAACCCGAGATATACAGTTTCCACTCGTTGGAGGATTTTGTTTTGAGTGTCGAGCGTTACGGAGCACATGGCTATCCTATACATATTAAATTGGATACTGGTATGCATCGCCTGGGTTTTGTGGCCGAGGAGGTGGATGACCTGATATCACGCCTGAAGGATAATCGCTCGATTCGTGTGGCAAGCGTCTTTGCTCACCTTGCGTGTGCTGATGATCCCACGCAGGATGATTTCTCGCGCGAGCAGATATCGCTTTTCGATGCGTTGAGCCGCCGCATAGTGGATGCTATGCCATATGAGGTGATACGCCATATGGCCAATTCGGCAGCCATTGAGCGTCTGCCCGAGGCCGCATTTGATATGTGTCGTCTGGGACTTGGACTCTATGGTTACGGTTATGAGCATAATGACGAACTGAAGCCTGTTGCAACGCTCAAAACACGTATCGTGCAGTTGCGTCGTCGATCGCAGGGTGAGACCATTGGCTATGGTCGCAGTCAGAGCCTGGAGCGTGATAGTGTGATAGCAACAATTCCTGTCGGTTATGCCGATGGACTGGATCGTCACCTGGGTGGCGGTCGCTGGAATATGCTGGTTGCGGGTCATGAGGTTCCTACCGTGGGACGCATCTGCATGGATAGCTGCATGATCGATGTTACCGATGTCGAGGGCGTCAATGAGGGCGATGAGGTGGTGATCTTCTCATCGGCTCGCGGCAATACACTTGAGGATATGGCGGCCGTATTGGGGACGATTTCGTATGAAATTATGACCTCCGTAGCGGCACGCGTTAAGAGAATATACGTTAGGGAATAATGGCAGAGAAGGGTACATTATATATGATTCCATGTCCGATTTCGGACTCTACCGCGGTGTACGATGTAGTACCCGAGGCGAATCGTCGTGTGATAGATTCTTTGGATTACTTCATCGTCGAGAATGTTCGTTCGGCTCGTCGTTTTCTCTCGAAGGCGGGCATCCAGCGCAAGATTGATGAGCTGGAGTTTGTAGAACTCAATGAGCATACTACGGCGGGCGCAGCAGTTGAGGCCATGG
>JAFOXS010000136.1 GCA_017391665.1 Alistipes sp.
GACGGGGTGTTATAACTACCAGCCTTATCATCATCCTTCTCCACAACCTTAAGACCTCTGAAGTCGGGCTTTGCGCCATCGGCATTGTGACACACTACGCAGTTGCGGTCAAGTATTGGTTGCACCTCCAGATCGAATGTAAACGAACGAACGCCACCCTCGGGAGTCTGCAACGCAGCAGGAGCTTTGGTCGATGCCATCACACGCTTGGGCATGGGCAACGAGTTCTGATCCTCATGACAGCCCACGCACGAGAGCACCTCGCCAGGCATACCCGTAACCCAGCTACGCATCCACTGAATGGCACGACCCTCCTCGTCCAGCGGCTGGAACGACACTGGGGTATTGGCAGGAATCTTGAACATTGCCGAGCCATCGGGTTCAACGGCCACCTCGCCCAGATTACGCTTTATATCCCATCCGCTCTGGATACCCTGCGCGATATGGTCCGACTCGGAATTTACGTAAGTATATTCGTATGCAAATACACGCAACTTCTTAACCGTACCTACGGGCACACCAGGCAGACCCTCGCCCTGATAAATATCCTGGATAAATACCGTAGCCTCCTTCTCCTCGGGTTTGATGCGATCGGGGATAATGGGAGGCGTGGGGCGTTTATTTACGATAATGGGGTTTATCAAACCCTCACCCTCGAACTCAGCCACAAGAGTCATATTATCATATATATCGACCAGATAGATTCCCCACAACGATTCGGGAGTGAGCTTAGCCGACACAAGGAAATACTTGTCACTCACGGGATAGGGCTTTACGAACTGTGGCCACACATCGTTCACCAGCTCATCCTTGATGATGGGCACAATCTCGCGCTGCGAGAAGGGCATCTCCTGAATCATACCCTTGGTCTCCTTGCGACCCATCGAGGGATCAAACAGAATAAGACGACCCGAACGAGCCACACCGTGGTGACCCGAGATGATTCCCACAAAGGTGTTGTTTCCACCCGGCAGAGGCTGCACATCGAAAATTGAGTTGGGGAACCAGCCGCCACTACCATACAGAGCCTTGGTCTCCGTACCGTCGGGGTTGGCATGCATCACAAAGCGTGAGTAGTAGTGCGTAAGATCGGTATATTCCCAGCGCACATACATCAGTCGGCCGTTATTCATCACACGGGGATGCCAGTTGGCATCCTGATCGAATGTCATACGACGCATCTCACCCGTCGAGGGCTCATAGGCAATCATATTACCTACGGGGTCGCTACCATTCACGCAGGGCACACCCTGATAACCGATGTTACTCATCGCAATGATTCGTCCCGAGGGCATATATGCTCCATCGAAAAACTCCAGATCGGGCTCCTCGGACTTTATCACCTTGTGCATGTTCGAGCCGTCACGGTTAACCTCATATACGCCCCAGCGCTCATTCTCATCGGCGGCCGTAAAGAGGATGCGCTCGCCATCCCAGTGCAGCAACATATCCGTCACGGCGGTGCTATGCTTAGGCTTATAGATCGTGCGGCTCTCCACCTCGCCACGCAGGTTCGACAGCTCGGCAATCTCGGCATCGAAACCCTTGCGCGCAGCCGACGACTGGTTCGACCAGTTGTTATTCTGTGTACCCAATGATGGAGCCATCACCTCGCGAGCCTTATCGCCAATGCGGTAACGACCTACGATGATCTTCGCATTGTCCAGCAATGGGTTAGAGAGCAGTATCTCACGCTTCAGTGCAATCTTGCGCTCATCACTAACTCCGCTTCCCGCTGCGCAAGCCTTCTCCAGCTCGGCAACGAGCGCACCATAGCGAGCCTTGTCGTAGCCCTCCGTCTTACAGAAATCATTGTACGCCTTACGCACCGACTCCACACTAAAGTAGGTCATCTCGGCCTCGGCACGCATCATTGCAGCCTGTCTGGGCGTAGGATCAGCCCACGCCGAGGTAGCGCAGACGAGTGCCAGCAGAATGAAAATTCTAAGTTTCATTGCAGTATTGTTTAAGTTGTTAGTTTACTTGCTTTGCTATACCCTCAATCTCGATAAGCAACTCCTCGCGGCATATATCCGCCCACAGATACAACACATCGACCGCAGGGTAGTTCCCATCCATCCACTCGACAACCTGCTCAAGATCATCGCGATATTTCAAGTAGGCGCGAAGCGATGCGTAGGCCATCTTTTCGGGCTCAGCCACGCCACTCTTAACGAGATTCTCCTCACTGATAAGGTAGTCGATATTCTCCATCGTGAGGCGTGTTTGACCCACAGCATCTTCGCTGCAACTCTCCTCGCCACGTATGGCCGCCGTACCCGAAATATAAACCGACGCATCCTCGCCACACATATATCGAGCACGCTCGAACTTGGGCGTAGTCTTGTGCGCCTCGGTGTTATTGATGAGCACCTGCTGCGAGTAGGCATGTGCCGACACCTGCAACGGGTTATCAACCGCCTTCGAGTGGCTGGCGCTACTCTTTACAGCATCGAACAGCACTGTTACACCTCCAGCCTGTGTGCCGATACCCGTAGCGGCAGGGTAGCCGTTATGCCACTGGCAACCCTGATAGAAATGGCTGCGTGCATCGTTGAAGAGCTGATAGTGCTGACCCTCATCGGCCATATGTGTAATACGCTCAATGTAATTCCACTGACGCACAATATCGGATATTGAGACGCCCTCCGCAGAGAGGATCTCGGCCACACGGGCAAAAATCTGCTCAGCCTGCTGCGCCACATTCTTATCCAGCGGAGCATATATGCCAGCCGAAAGAATCTCATCGCCAAGGGTAATATAATCCCCATGACGAACTATGTGTTTTGCATCCTCACGCGAAATGGTTGTTACCTCGGCAGCCAGACTATAACGCAACGGCGCCTGAGCCACATAGCTCAACATTGGCACACACTCGCCAAAATGCGTCCGACAACGCTGCTCGAATAGTGTACGCTGCTCGACGTACTCTGCATTATCCTTTGGGGCACCGAACAATACGATGCGTACAATCTCTCGTTCTGCCCCGACCATGGCTGCAAGCAACTCACTCAAAGCCTCATCAAACGAGGCAGCCTCAGATCGGTAAATATTATACTCTTTTCTAATCATTTATCTTTTTACAACGAATTTACATATTCAGCCAAAGCCTCGGCATCCTTGCGCGATATCTTACCCTCAATTCCGTGCTTATGCACCGTAAAGACCTCCTCCATAGTCGCAGCGCGACCATCGAAGAGATAGGGAGCCGTACGCCACACCTCGCGCAGTGTGGGGGTATCCCAGCCCTGTTCAAACTCCACATCCTCGCCGATATGATGCATCTGCATATCGGTGTAGTAGGGGCCCGAGTGGCACTCGGCACAGCCATACTTTTCGTACACCTTACGTCCCTGAACGGCCTTTTCCGAGAGTTCGCCATCGACGAGATAGGGGCTGGGCAGAGGCTCCAGTGAGCGAATGTACTCATCTACATCCGAAGCCGTAGCCTCATCCACATCACAGAACTGAATGAACTTATATCCTGCTCTGACGGCAATACCTGCGTGGTCGCGGATGCCCGAGATCATATTTTTCGGTGTCTGGAAACTGAACAACATACTCTTGCAGTTCTTGGGGTTGCCGATGCCGTCGTTCATCAGGTCCCAGTTCATGCCGTCCGTGCGACCATCGTCGGGGTGACAACCGTTACACGACTGCCAGTTCTGATAGCAGAGCGACGCATCATTGAATGCCCGCTCTCCCTTATCGCGCGAAGACTCTACGCGGGCAGGATTATAGGCCACAGCCTCCACACTCTGCTCCTTGAGATCAACTACGTTGAGTACATCCGAGAAGTAGGTCGGCAGATATATCTTACCATCACGCATCGCCATAGCACGCGGGCCGTTGCCCTCGATAGGCAGACGCACACGAATCCCTCGCATGAAGTACAGATCATAATCCAGTTTCGACTTATCGGCATATGCCTCCAGCTTCTCAATCATAGCCTTGTAATCCACGATGCTCACATCGTGCGTACCCGACTGCGAGGTAACGAGCCACTGCCCGTCACACTTCACATCCCATATACCGCCGGCACCACGATCGGGTTCATCGAGCGAGATGGAACCCACAAGGCTCTGTGTCGAAGTGTCAATAACACTCACGGCGTTGGTATTCATCCATCCTTGCTGCAACTGCGATGTAGGTACCTGGAAACGGCCAAGGTTGTGCGACACAAAGACATAGCGACCATCGGGCGAACAGGTAATACCACGCAGGGCATTGCTACCGTTGCTTAACTTAATATCCTTCACTCGCTCAAACGACTGGCAATCAATGACCGAAACATCCGCCGCCACATAATCCACATCGGCACGCTGTGCGGGGAAGTGATTGTTGACATAGAGATAGCGACCATCGGGCGACAGGACCGCCGCACACGGCTCACGCAGCACAGCCACTGAGCGCAACCCTTCGCCCGTAGAGGCATTCACCTCGCTCACCGTACCCCGATATCGGTTCATCACATAGCCCTTCTCTCCA
>JAFOXS010000155.1 GCA_017391665.1 Alistipes sp.
ACCGAGGTGCAGGTCGTAGAGACCTATATGGCGCTGGGTATGGTTATGGGCCTGGCAATTGGAGCCGCTTTCGGGTCGCTTCTCTTTGGCAAGATGACAACAGGAATGGGTATCGGAATGCTCGTAGGACTCATAGCAGGAACGTGCATACACAAGAAGCCCAAGAATGAGAGTGATAATAACAGCAATTAATAACCGATATGAAGAGATTTATTTTTATGGTTATGGCCCTTATGATGGGCGTAACCTTCACAGCACAGGCGCAGATGGAGTTGCAGCAGCAGCTGCCCGCTGACCCCGCAGTGCGTAAGGGTGTGTTGGAGAATGGACTCACCTACTACATCCGCCACAACGAGAAGCCCAAGGGCATGGCCGAGTTCTACATCCTGCACGATGTAGGCGCCATCCAGGAGGACGACAACCAGCAGGGTCTGGCTCACTTCCTCGAGCACATGGCCTTCAACGGCACGAAGAACTATCCCGGCAAGTCGCTGATCGAGTATCTGGAGAAGATCGGCGTTAAGTTCGGTGCTAACCTCAATGCAGGTACATCGTGGGACTACACACAGTACTACATGACCGATGTGCCCGTAGCACGCGAGAGCGTTGTTGACTCTACGCTTATGATTCTTCACGACTGGTCACACTTCATTACGCTCGATCCCAAGGAGATCGACTCGGAGCGTGGCGTTATCAAGGAGGAGTTGCGTACACGTGACGGCGCACAGTGGCGTTCGCAGATCGCCATGATCAAGGCCATCGGTAAGGGTACGCTCTACGAGCACCGCAACCTTATCGGTTATCTTGAGGGTTTGGAGGGTTTCGATCACAGCGACCTTCGCGCCTTCTACAACAAGTGGTACCGCCCCGACTATCAGACTGTAGTTGTTGTGGGTGATATCGACGTGGACAAGGTTGAGCAGAAGATCAAGACCATCATGGCCGACATCCCCGCCGCAGCGGCAGATGCAGCCAAGAAGGATGTGATTGTTGTGCCCGACAACGATGAGCCCATCGTAAGCGTATATGCCGATCCCGAGATGCAGCAGTCAAGCCTGATGATTATGTATAAGTCGCAGGCTATGCCCAAGGAGATGAACAACACGCTGATGTATGAGCTGACCAATATCATGAAGTCATACATTACGGAGATGATCAACGAGCGTCTGTCTGATATCGCTCGCAAGCCCGATGCTCCCTTTGTGCAGGCAGTCTTTGAGCCCGCCTCATCGTTCGGTATTGTTCCTACGCTGGAGGTCTCTGTTGGTCAGGTTGTAACACAGGATGGCAAGATCATGGAGGGTTACAAGGCCCTTTTGACCGAGATGGAGCGTATGCGTCGCCACGGTTTCACCGAGGGCGAGTGGGAGCGTGCCAAGAATAATATCCTTGCCGATATCGAGCTGGGTTACAACAGCCGCGAGGATCGTCGCCACTCATATTTTGCAAACCGTTATATCGACAACTTCCGCATGGGTACACCCATCTACGACTTCGAGACCGAGTACCAGTTGGATAAGCAGCTCGTGGAGATGATCTCATGCGAGATGGTCAATGCTACTATTAAGCAGTTGTACGAGCCCATGAAGAATGTTGTTATCGTGGCTAACTCACCCGTTAAGGATGGCGTTGCAATCCCCACCGAGGCTGAATTGGTAGGCGCACTTAAGGCCGCCGTGGCTGCCGATGTTGAGCCTTTCAAGGACAACGTTGTTAAGGAGCCTCTGATCTCTGACGAGAGCGCACTGAAGGGCTCAAAGGTGGTAAAGAGCGTAAAGGATGAGTCACTCGGCTTTACGGAGTGGACTCTGGCAAATGGCATTAAGGTTGTAATCAAGCAGACTCCCTACCAGGCCGACAACATCGGCGTGGAGGCTATCTCTGACGGTGGTGCTGCCGTATTTGCAAACGATATGTACTACTCGGCTCAAATGCTCGGTGGCGTGATGTCAATGTCGGGTATCTCGAAGTTCTCGGCATCGGATCTTCGCAAGCAGCTCTCAGGTAAGACTGCGAGCGCAGGCCTTGGCGTAAGTAGCTACGAGCACGTTGTAACGGCTTCTGCAGCGCTGAAGGATGTGGAGACTATGTTCCAGCTTCTCTACCTGGAGTTCACAGCTCCTCGCTTCTCGGAGGATGACTTCACAACGCTGATGAACCGCTACAACTCGATGCTGGCTAACCAGACCTCGAACCCCGACTTCATCTTCTCGCAGAATGTGCAGAAGACGCTCTATAACGACAACTATCGTCGTCAGCAGCTCACTCCCGAGCTCCTGCAGACAATCAAGCTCGAGCATATGCCCGCAATTCACAAGCGCCTCTACTCTAACGCTGCCGACTTCCGCTTTACCTTCATCGGTAACATGAGCGAGGAGCAGCTCAAGCCCTATGTGGAGAAGTATATCGGCTCATTGCCCACAGCATCAAAGCCCGGCAATGTATATACCGACGATAATGTGAACTACGCAAATGGTGGTGTAGTGAACGACTTCCGCACCAAGATGGAGCAGCCCAAGGTATCGGTATTCTTCGCATATACGGGCGATATGGCCGTGACGATGAAGAATAAGCTGGTTGCTACATACCTCACTACGGCTCTCGATAACCGCTACCTGAAGTCAATCCGCGAGGAGAAGGGTGGAACGTACGGCGTAGGTGTCAGCGCAGCGCTTATCCCTCGCACCAAGCAGTATGCTTTGCAGGTTCAGTTCGACACCAACGAGCAGATGGCCGACGAGTTGATGGCTATCGTTGTAGCCGAGTTGGAGAAGATTGCCAAGGAGGGTCCCCTGAAGGAGGATATGGATAAGACTCGCGAGTACGAGAACAAGAACTACACTAAGTCTATCGAGCAGAACTCATGGTGGTCAAATGCTATCCTCTATAAGTATAGATATGGTATCGACTACGTTAAGGAGTACCTCGACGCAGTGAACAGCGTAACGGCTGCCGATGTTCAGGCTCTGGCTCAGCAGATCCTAAAGGATGGTAACCTTGTGAAGGTTGTTATGCGTCCCGAGAAATAGTAAGAACGTATCTAAAAGGTGATTTTGGCGTTATGCTTGTGTGAGAAATGCTCATTTACCCTGTGTAAACTGCGCTTTCTCACACTTCGCAAGCCTGAAAATCCTACTTTTATTCCGTTCTATATATAATAAATAAAGGAGTCCAATCGGACTCCTTTATTGTTTTTGGAATGAAGAAGAATTAACCTATCTTATAATAAGCGAATCCAGCCTCCTCGACCTCCTCGCGCTCGTAGATGTTGCGGCCGTCGAAGATCACCTTCTCGCGCATGATGCGCGCAAGCGTGAGGAAACTCGGCAGACGGAACTCCTTCCACTCGGTCACCATCATCAGCGCATCGGCATCGATCGCAGCCTCGTACATATCCTTGCAGTAGGTGATTCGCTCGGCGAAGCGACGGCGACACTCCTCCATCGCTATCGGGTCATATACCCTCACCTGGCATCCGGCATCGAGCAGACGCTCGATTAGTCGCATGGCGGGAGCTTCGCGCACATCGTCGGTCTCGGGCTTGAAGGCCAGACCCCAGATAGCTATGCGGCGCCCTGCGAGTAAGCCGAAGTGGCGTGACAGTTTCTCGAACAGGACCTCCTTCTGCAGCTCGTTGACCTGCTCCACAGCCTCCAGCACACGCATCTTGTAGCCGTGCTGCTCGGCGGTGCGAATCAGTGCCCGCACATCCTTCGGAAAGCACGAACCTCCGTATCCGCAACCCGGGTATAGGAATTTTTTTCCTATGCGCGAGTCGGCGCCTATGCCCTTGCGGACCATATTTACATCGGCACCAACCCTCTCGCAGAGGTTTGCCACGTCGTTCATGAACGATATGCGTGTTGCGAGCATGGCATTGGCGGCATATTTGGTCATCTCGGCCGAGGGGATATCCATGAACAATACGCGGAAGTTATTTATCAGGAAGGGTCGGTAGAGTTTGGTGAGCACCTTCTTTGCCCGCTCGCTCTCCACGCCCACAACCACACGGTCGGGCGACATGAAATCCTTGATGGCAGCGCCCTCTTTCAGAAATTCGGGATTCGATGCCACCTCAAAGTCTATATCCTCGCCTCGCAGTTTAAGCTCCTGCTCCACGATAGCCTTCACCCGGGCGGCAGTACCTACGGGAGTAGTGGACTTTATCACCAGTAGCGTATAACGCTTTATCGTGCGGCCAAACTCCTGGGCAACGGCCAGCACCTGTCTCAGATCGGCCGAACCATCCTCGTCGGGTGGTGTGCCTACGGCAGCAAACACAACATCAACATCGTCGATGCACTCGGCAAGTGATGTGCAGAAGTGCAGTCGCTCGGCAGCCATGTTGCGTGCAACCATGGGCTGCAATTCGGGCTCATAGATGGGTATCTCACCCCTTTGCAGACGCTCTATCTTTGCGTGGTCGATATCCACACACGTAACATCAACGCCCATCTCGGCGAAGCAGGCTCCCGATACGAGCCCGACATATCCTGTTCCTACGATTGCTATATTCACGTTTGCTTGCTTTTTACGCTCTGCGGAGCGTGTAACACCCACAAAGATAAGATTTTTTTAGGCGTCGGAGCAAATATTTTGCTCTTTTTCGCGGTGAGAGCCGTGGTCGTGGAGAAAATAGGGGAGTTTGCCTTCCGCTTTTTTGTGCACACTTTTTGCTGTGGGTAGCATAAACGACTAAAATGACGATTTATGAAACGGTTTATTTCATTCCTCTTTGTTCTGCTGCTCGGTGTGGGTGCGGCGTCTGCTGCGCCCGATCGCGTGATAACGCGTGAGCAGCTGCCTGCTATGGCACAACAGTTCCTGCATGACTATTTCCCTTCTGCCGAGGTTACGGCGGCGCACGAGGATGGCGATATCGTGCAACGTGAGTATGATGTGATGCTTGACGATGGTACCCACATCGAGTTTGCCGCCGATGGCCGCTGGCTGGAGATCGAGAGTCGCGAGGCTCTGCCCCGAGGCATTGTGCCGCCGAGCATTGTTACCTACACAGCCAAGCACTACCCCTCGCTTACGATTCACCGTATCGAACGCTCGCGTCGCGAGTGGGAGGTGTCGCTCTCCAGTGGCGTAGAGATTCGCTTCAACCGCCGTTTCAGTGTAATATCCATTGATGATTAAAATATTTAGCTATGAAAAAGATTCTCTTTGCAATGTGTGCCCTTCTGGCGCTTGTTGCCTGCAACGATGCCGATCCAATTCCGATCTCTGCCGCCGTGCAGAACTCCTTCCATGCTCGCTTCCCCGAGGC
>JAFOXS010000080.1 GCA_017391665.1 Alistipes sp.
TAGTTCATGATTTTTGAAAATTCATCCTTTACCTTTTGTCGTGCTCGCGAGTGCGCCATGCGTGCGGCCGCCTCGCTACACTCCACCACCTCGGCTATATCCTCGAAAGCCATGCCCTCGATATCGCGCAGATGGATTACCTCACGCTCCCTGCCGGGCAAGCGGGCGATTATTCGTTTCAAAAGAGCCACCTCATCGCGCCTATCATCCATCTCAACTATCTCGGCCGCAGCCTCATCGACACCTCCGCACCTTCGCCGCTCCCGTTCGCGCAGACGATCAAGCGACGCATTGCGTATGGAGGTCATCACCAACGAGCGGAAACCCGTCCGACGCAACAACAGACGTCGCCGCCACAGGCGTTCATAGAGATCCTGAACGAGATCCTCGGCCTCGGAGCGGTCGCGCAGCAGAGCAACGGCATAGCGATATGCCGCATCCTTAACACTCAAAAACTCTATGTTCAGCTGCTCGCTATTCATCCTCGGGGCGACCCCCTTTCGGGGTAGTAGTCATATATAATACGTATAAAGTGGGAAAATATAACATCAAAAAATAAAAAAAACACCCTTTTTATGGGTGTTCTACTTCGCGACGGTTCAGCAGGGCGTGCGTGATGGTCAGCTCATCGACATACTCCAGCTCATCACCAAAGCCTATGCCTCGCGCTATGGTCGAGACCTTCACAGTGGGGAAGGCCTTCAGACGATTCATAATATAGAATAGTGTGGTCTCGCCCTCGACCGAAGTCGATATGGCAAGGATAACCTCCCGCACCGTACCCGAAGCGACCTTGTCAATTAGCATATCTATCTTCAGATCCGACGGACCTACACCCTGCATCGGCGAGATGACACCACCCAGGACATGGTAAAGACCCTTATACTGTCGTGTGTTCTCAATCGACATCAGATCGCCCACCTGCTCCACAACGCATATCGTCGAGCGGTCGCGCTCGGGATTCTGGCATATGGGACAACGGGCCTCATCGCTCAGGTTATTGCACACCTCGCAGTGGCGCACGTCACGACGAAAGCGTGCTATGCTGCCTGCCATCTGCTCTACGGCAGCGACATCCATCTTCAGCAGGTGCATAGCCAGACGCAGTGCCGTGCGGCGACCTACGCCGGGCAACTTGGAAAACTCCGAAACGGCATCTTGCAGTAGTTTCGACATCGCTCAGTAGTTTTAGATATGCTCCAGACGTGACTGCTCGATCTAGCCCTTACGGCCATCGGCAATGCGAATCTCAATCCAGCCGTCAACCTCGTCACCCGTCTCCACGGTAGTACCCTCGTGCAGCACGAAGAGTTCGGTAGAGGAGCGGTCGGGAGAGCTCTTGATCGAAACCGACGAACTCATGATTACTGCCTCCGATTTACTTACCATAACACCGCGTGCGCTAATGGCAAAGGCTGTCGTTACAAAAAATATCAATCCGCACGCAATCATCAAATAGAATCCCGTCTTGCGGGCCGATAGACGCTGCGAGAGTAGATATACCAAA
>JAFOXS010000202.1 GCA_017391665.1 Alistipes sp.
ATCCTCACCGAGTTTGACTTCGAGGAGGGTCAGGCACGCTGTGCGTTTGGTCGCAACGCTGATTGCTGGGTGCTGCGTATCGCTTCGGCTACGCAACCTGAGCATATCTTCCTCTACGACCGTCACACAAAGTGTGCGCGCACAAATGCCGGCGTTGTGGGGTGCAATCCCTCGTTTATGCGCTTTGGATTGTGGTTTGTCTTTAATATTGCTACGGTGCAACATCTCGCAGCCGCCGTTCACTCGTCGGTTATTGTGAAGGATGGCCGTGCGGTGATGTTTCTGGGCGAGTCGGGCACGGGAAAGAGTACCCATACACGTCTGTGGCGTGAGAATATTGCGGGCGCAACGCTACTCAACGACGATAGTCCCTTTGTGGGCGTAGAGGATGGTCGGGTGGTGGTCTATGGCTCGCCATGGAGTGGCAAGACTCCTTACTATAAGGCGGAGAGTTATCCCTTGCTCGCTATTGTGCGCCTCTCGCAAGCACCGCATAACAGGATACGCCCCTTGAGAGGAGTGCAGGCCATAGGTGCTCTGCTACCGTCGTTGCCGCCAGCATTTGCCTTTGATCGGGAGCTGGAGGAGCATACGCTGGCTACGTTGTCGGCCGTGTTGCGAGGTGTGAAGGCATATCATCTGGAGTGCCTGCCCAATGGCGAGGCGGCACGGTTGTCGTGCGAAACGGTTTTTGGCGATGCAGATAAGTAACGATATATTCTTTGCCGAGGTGGAGCGATTGCTCGGTGAGGGTGGCGAGGTGATGATCACTATTCGTGGTAATAGCATGCAACCGATGTTGCGCGACAGTCGCGATAAGGTAGTGCTGCGACGCTATGAGGGTGATGAATTGCAGCGTGGTGATGTGATGCTGTTTCGCTACCGTGGAGGATATGTTCTGCATCGTGTGGTGAGCATCGATGGCGAGCGGATAGTGTTTTCGGGCGATGGAAACTACAAACTCTACGAGCAGGCCATAACAAAGGATATTGTGGCGCGTATGGTGGCGTATGTAAAGAATGGTCGTAGGGTAGAGTGTACGGACAGAGAGTGGCTGCGCTACTCGCGGGTGTGGATGGCTCTGCCGATGCTGCTGCGCCGAGTGATTATGGGAATAAAAAGAAGAATAAAAATATAAAAGGAATTATGGACTTACGAATTGGACATGGATACGATGTGCACGCTTTGGCAGAAGGGTTACCCTTGTGGCTGGGAGGCGTGAAGATTGAGCATACGAAGGGTTGTGTGGCACACTCTGATGGCGATGTGGTTATCCACGCGCTGTGTGATGCTCTGCTCGGCGCATTGGCGCTGGGCGATATAGGTAAACTATTCCCCGACACCGATATGGCATATAAGGGCATTGACTCGAAGATACTTCTGCGCCGTGTGTGCGAGGTGGTGGCCGAGCGTGGCTATGCGATTTCGAATGTGGATTGCACCATCGCTATGCAGCGCCCTAAGTTGCGCCCCCATATCGACACTATGCGCGAGACTATGGCCTCGGTGATGGGCCTCGATGTAGATCGCGTATTGGTCAAGGCCACAACCACCGAGCGTATGGGTTTCGAAGGCCGTGAGGAGGGTGTTTCGACGCACGCCGTGGCACTGCTTGTAAAGCACGAATAAAACATTTCAGCGTTACATAAAATTAGCCTGCTACCCCGGGGGTGGCAGGCTTTGTTTTACTACCTCTCGCGTGTGCGTTGCCCTACGGAGCCGATGTAGCGCATAGCACCGTCGGGGCTTTCGACTGTGAGTTCGGTCTGTCCCGTGACGGTCGAGATCACCAGCGCAAAGTCATACTTCTTGCCCCGATCATCGACCGAGAAGGAGATGTTCCACTGCGTCTGGAACTTGGCCGAGGCAAAGTCTTCCATCTCGCTCGAGTCGAAGTTGATGATCGAGATCTGCCGCATTGTGCCGCGCTCCATGGGCAGATGCACCTCCACCATTACGGGCGAAAAGTAGGCGTAGAAATAGTCGGCATAGACCATGCGTATCTCCCCATCGGGTACGGCCTGCATAGCCGTAGGATAGAATGCAAAGGAGCGTGTGGCAACGAGCGAGTCGATCGAAAAGGCATACAGCCGTGCCCGCTCGGCTCGCTGCTCGCGCCGCGATAGAAACTTCTCAGGTGAGGGTGCTGTCTGTGCAATGCTGTCGGTTGAGGTGTAGGGCGTCTGCTCAACGGGAACAATCGTTGTGACGGGCACCGAGTCGCGCTCGATTGAGAGTTGCTGCGTGGTGTTTTGCGCCATGGCGTGTGTCGTAGCAGCAAGCATAAGGAGTGTAATCAGGGCTCTCATGATTAATAGATTTTAGTGATTGTACCCGTATATTGCACCGTGTTGTACCATGTGGAGGCGATGGTGAGCGTCGCACCACCGTGTGAGTAGATGTCGTAGGTGAAGGTGTAGTCGTTGCCATCGTCAAGCGTGGTGTTGAACGACACCTGCCAGCCGTAGTGGGTCTGGACGGTGAGATAGTTCTTGAGCATGGGCGACACCTGATTCAGAACCACGTAGCGATAGGGCGCAACGATGCCGGTGTAGTAGGGCAGACAGATGTCCAGCGTGCCGCGCCAGACGATGGTCATGAAGTTGGCATTGGCAAACATGTGCAGCTGCCCGGCGGGTTGAATCTGCACACTCTGCGGATTGAATTCGAAATTGTGGGAGAGGACAATGGAGTCGATCTGCTGCTCAAGTGAGGCAAGCCGTGCGGCACGATGCTCGATGCGCTCCTGATGAGTGGTGCTTCGCAGATACGACTCGTGAGTCTGTGCCGTAGCCCTATGGATGCAAGGGCCGCAAAAACTGCACGCAAGGATGCAGACAATAGTAAAAAGAAGTCGTTTCATAGCATAAAAGGTTTTGCCTGAAACGACTTCAAAATTCTTGCCTAAACGCCCATTTGCCGTAAAAATTCGCCCGTGACGCTGCACTCATTTGCTGCAACCTCGTGTGGCGTGCCTACGGCTATGATCCTGCCACCGCCGGCACCACCCTCGGGGCCGATGTCTATGATGTGGTCGGCAACCTTTATAACGTCGAGATTGTGCTCGATGACGATGGCCGTGTTGCCTCTGTCAACCAGCTTGTTGATGACCGAGAGCAGTTGGCGTATATCCTCGAAATGGAGTCCCGTGGTGGGCTCATCCAGAATGTAGAGTGTGCGACCAGTGTCGTTCTTCGACAGCTCGGCTGCCAACTTGATGCGCTGGCTCTCACCTCCCGAGAGCGTTGTGCAGGGCTGACCCAAAGTGAGATAACCCAGACCTACATCCTGAATAGCCTTGAGGCGTTGGTATATGGATGGTATGTTGGCGAAGAAATCGACTGCAATATTTACGGTCATGTTGAGCACATCGTCGATGTTCTTGCCCTTGTATTTTACCTCCAGCGTCTCGCGGTTGTAGCGGTGACCTCCGCACGCCTTGCAGCGCACATATACGTCGGGCAGGAAGTTCATCTCGATGGTCTGCACACCTGCGCCACGGCACTCCTCGCAGTGACCGCCCTTCACGTTGAACGAGAAGCGTCCCGCCTTGAAGCCACGAATCTGCGCATCGGGTGTAGCCTCGAAGAGTTTGCGAATGTCGGAGAATACGTTGGAGTAGGTAGCAGGGTTACTGCGTGGTGTGCGGCCTATGGGCGACTGATCCACCACAACCAGCTTGTCGATATTCTCGATACCCTCGATCGAATCGTATGCCAGCGGCTGGTCGAACGAACGGTATAGCTGGCGGCTAAGGATCGGGCGCAGTGTCTCGTTGATAAGAGTCGATTTGCCCGAGCCACTGACGCCCGTCACGCAGATAAACTTACCGAGCGGGAACTCGGCATCTATGCCCTTGAGGTTGTTGCCCCTCGCGCCACGAATGGTAATGCTCTGTCCCGTGCCCTCGCGAAGCGTAGAGGGGATCTCTATCTTGCGGCGACCACACAGGTAGTCTGCTGTGATGGATTGCGATTGCATGATGTCGTCGATGGTGCCCGTAGCCACTATCTGACCGCCACGGCGGCCAGCCTTGGGGCCTACATCTACAATGAAGTCGGCATGGCGCATCATCTCCTCATCGTGCTCCACGACAAGTACCGAGTTGCCAGCATCGCGCAACTCCTGCAGAGTCTTTATCAGGCGGCGGTTGTCGCGCTGATGCAGACCGATGCTCGGCTCATCGAGGATGTAGAGGACGTTGACAAGCTTCGAACCGATCTGCGTAGCAAGACGTATGCGCTGGCTCTCGCCACCCGAGAGTGAACGAGCCGAGCGACCAAGCGAGAGGTATCCCAGACCCACCTGCATCAAAAAGTGCAGACGCTCGCGGATCTCCTTGACAATCTCCTGCGCGATCTTAAGCTCCTTGTCGTTGAAATGCTCCTCGATAGTGGACATCCACTCCGAGAAGTCGGCAATCGACATGGCCGACACCTCGGCGATATTCTTGCCACCGATGCGGAACTGCAGCGACTCCTTCTTCAGACGTGAACCGCCACAGACGCTGCACGGACGGTAGGCCATGAACTGCTCGCGCCACTTCTGCCCCTTCTTCGACTCCTCATCGTCCGTAGCCTGCACATATTCGGCCACACCCTCCCAGGGAATCATCCTGCGACCTGATAGTGAGGTGAACTCCGACAGATCGACCGTCAGGGGTTTGGGGTCGCCATAGAGTATGGCATTAAGACCATCCTCCGAGATGGTTGTGATGGGGTCGTCAAGAGAGAAGTCGTAGCGCTTGCCCAGAAGCGCGAGAAGGGTGAATATCTTGTTGTTCTTGAATTTTCCTATTGGCTCGATGGCTCCTTCGCGCAGGCTCTTGTTCTCGTCGGGGATGATCTTCTCCCTGTCGAATACGGCCTCCACTCCCAGTCCGCTGCATCGTGGGCAGGCGCCCTGCGGCGAGTTGAATGAGAAGGTGTGTGGTGCGGGATCCTCGAACGCTACACCCGTAGAGGGGCACATCAGGTGACGCGAGAAGTAACGCAGCCCTTCGGTGTCATAATCATACAGTGCCATCGTACCCTTGCCCTGACGCATGGCCTCCTTCAGAGAGCTCATTACGCGCTCGGCCTGATCCTCGGCGATGCGCATACGATCAACCACCAGATCGATGGTGTGGATCTTATAGCGGTCGAGTTTCATGCCTGCCGAGATCTCACGCACCTGGCCATCGATGCGGGCATAGATATAGCCTCGCTTGGCAAGCGACTCGAACAGTTCGCGGTAGTGACCCTTGCGGCCCTTGACGATGGGCGAGAGAAAAGCCACCTTGCGCCCTTCGAAACCCTCGATGATAAGGTCGCAAATCTGCTCGTCGGTGTAGTGCACCATCTCCTCATCGGTGATGGGAGAGTAGGCTCGTGAGGCTCGTGCATACAAAAGTCGCAGGAAGTCGTTGATCTCGGTCACCGTTCCTACCGTTGAGCGGGGGTTCTTGTTGGTTGTCTTCTGCTCGATGGCCACCACGGGGCTAAGGCCCGTAATCTTATCCACATCGGGACGCTCCATCGTGCCTACGAACTGGCGTGCGTAGGTGGACAGAGTCTCCATGTAGCGGCGTTGGCCCTCGGCGTATATGGTGTCAAAGGCTAAAGAGGATTTGCCCGAACCTGATAATCCCGTTATGACAACGAGTGCATAACGGGGTATTTCGACATCAATATTCTTCAGGTTGTGAACTCTTGCGCCTGTGACGACTATCTTATCATTCTCCTTGAATTTCATCTAAATCTACTCTCTTAAACTGTTACGCCAGCATTGCGTACAACATATCCTGCATTGAGATCAATCCCACAAGATCGGCAAAGCATATCATGATAATGACAAATGTCGCCCATCTCACGAACGTCACACCCCACGATATTACATAGCGCGAGGCAAGGTATGCTCCCACGACATTGCCTAAACCGTGCCATAGACCATAAGCGTAATCGACCTGTCCGTTGACCATAAAGATGATGAGCGAGAATGGGGTAGCGACAAAGATAATAAAACACTTTACGACGTTGGCGGTGACAATATCCAGATCCATCAGCCATATCGTAGCGGCCAGAATCACATAACCCAGACCTACATAGATGTAACCACCGTAGAATCCCATAAACAGGAACAGCAAGTAGTGCCACCAGCGCACCACCAGCGGATGGCCACCGTGGATGTTGGGATGCTTGTGGCTCTTGTCGAAGATCATATAGAGCAGCACGACCGTGAGCACGATGGTCATACAGATCTTGAAAATCGAATCGCTGATCTGGCTGGCCACAAGCGAGCCCGCAATGTTTCCTATGACGGCAGGAATGGAGAGTTTTATGCCGCTGCGGATGTCGAGCATACGCTTGCGCAGAAATGTGATCGACGAAGTGAGATTCTGCAACACCACGGCGATACGATTGGTTCCGTTCGAGACGTTGATAGGCAGGCCAATCACCGTAAAGAGTGTCATCGAGATGAACGCACCGCCTCCTGCGAGTGTGTTGATCACACCCACAACGATGCCCGAGAGCACCAGCATTGCGATAATCAATGTTTCATTCATCGTCCGACAGCGATTTTTCTATTTCGTAAAGATAGAAAAAAAAAGACAGAAAACATTG